>CAYZYD010000216.1:0-6956 GCA_964482505.1 uncultured Planctomycetia bacterium
GACGTCTTTCCGTCCTTCCCATCGCGGCCCCTCCCTTGGGTTGGGAGTCTCTGGCGACGCAACTCAAGCAGAGTTGCTGGGCACAACTAGCGAGTGGAGGGGCGGCCGCCGGCGTCGCGAGCTCCACGGTTGGAGGCGTAGGTCTGATGGTAGGCAAAACGGCGTGGATAACGGGCATCGTGGTGGCAGTTGGAGTGGGTTGGCTGGGCGGCAGCGCTACGTCACCGCTGAATTGGGGCCGCGAGGCGTCTTCGGCGACGCGTCGCGGCCCCGCCGGCGAACGGTCCTACGAGGAGCTCAACGCGCTCCAGCAAAAGCAGGCCGAGAAGATCGGTGAGCTCGAAGAAACACTCGAGGCCCGAGAGGAGGAGCTCTCGTCGCTCCAAGCAGGTTGGGATCAACTGGTCGCCAAGCAGCGGGAGCTCGAAGGTGCACTCGCTCAACTCGAAGAGTTCGACACCGAGGGACGAGGGCCGATCTTTACGTTTGGGGTGGCGGGACAGCTCGAGGCGATTCACAACGCCAATTGGGTCGAGCTCGCTAATGCGGCCCAGGTGGTTTCGGACAGCATTTATGAAATGTACGAGCTCAATAAGGCCGGGGAGGAGATTCCGAAGGAGCTCGCAATCGCCGTCCAGAAGCACGTCGAACAGATGCGCAAGTTTGAGTACGAGGCGCTCGGAAAACTACCGACTTCGGCTCAGCACAACGGCGAACTCACTCACCCGATCACCGCCTTTAATCTGATGGCTTCGCTGCTCAACCGAGCGGAACGGCCGCTGTCGAGCGATCAGATCGAAAAGATCAATCAGCTCGGAACGGAGTATGAGAAGAGCTACGAACGACTCACGCAGACCTACGGTGAGGGGACGCTCCGCAATCAGAAGATCCTCGACGAATACGCACTCAAGGAAGAGTTTTACGATCAGTTCTACGGCACGCTCTCAGCCGATCAGCACCGAGCCGTCGTCCATCCCGAGACTCACGACCTCGCCGGTCTCGATCTCAATTCTCCGACGTTACTCATCCTTCACACTTCGCCGGTACTCACCGGCAAGGCGCCGGGCGAAATCCAGAACAAGCTTGAGCAGGTCCTCGCGCAGAAGTTTCAGCTCGATCCCGAGCAGCAGGTACAACTCTCGGCGGTTACCCAATCGTGGCTCGAACGCAGCGAAGGGTTGCTCACTCCCGTCCCGAAGTCGGATCTCAAGCACTACTCCTACGATACTGGTTACCGCGCCGGTGAAAGCGCCGTGAAGCTCTACGAGGATCTCATGGCGCGAGTTGCCCTGCGCGAAGATCAGAGAGAGAAAGTCCTCAGCGATCCCTCTTTCTACGTTCCGCGACTGGTGGCTGAGGATCCTACGGATAACTGACGATCAGCCCGACAGTTGTTCCTTGATTATTGGTAGAGAAGTTGATCGAGCGGTGGGGCGACTCACCGCTCGTATTTTGTTCCCGAGTGGCGGACTCGCATTATTCAAGCGCCCGCAGAGTTCGCGTCCTATAAGCAGCGACCGCAGACGTGAGGAGGTCACCTCAGGTCTCGGTAAAAGCAGTTTCGTGAGCTTTATCAGAACAACGCGACCAAGACCTCGGGGCGTCGATTGGTCTCCTCTCCAAATGAAGATTCGGACGTGAAGGGATCTTCCGATCCGACCGAAACTTAAGAGGTGTGTCCCGAACTCGACTCGCCTCCTGAGTCGAGCTGTCCGCTTGAGAGGATTATCTGCGGTGAGATTTTCACTTGGTCTCCTCGTCGTAATTATGCTGGCGAGTTGTCAGTCGGTACCGACCTCGGAGCCGGAGCTGACGCGCGCTTACGTCCCTCTCGACGGTGAAGAGATTCTCTTTGAAGCGCGCTCAGAGAGTCGCGCCTTCGTCACCGCTCGCAAAGAGCTCCGACTCAACTACCGAGTCGATCGCGAGGAGATTCCAGAAGTCGTTTACTTTCTCTACCGGCCGCACGGGCAGAGCGAATGGGCCTCGGGTCCGGCCTGGGTTCCGGGACGAGAGGCACCCCTCTGGACCGTGCCCGGCGAGGGTCAGTATGAGATCGTGGCAGTACCCCGCTCGCAGGCCGATAGCCAGCAGAGCGAGTCGCGCTTTCCCAAGGTGCGGTTGATCGTCGACTGGACGCCCCCGGAGGTTCGCCCTGGGGATGCCCTTCCCCGGGAGCCGCTTCGAGGTGGCGACGAACTCGGCGTCCACTGGAGCACCCAGGATCAGTTTCTCGGCTACGAACGAGTTGAGCTCGAGTTTTCGCACGGGATCGGCGGAAGCTGGGAGAAGATCGCCGAAGTGCCGAATACGGGCTCGTACTTCTGGAAAGTCCCCAATCGGCCCATGGCGGGCGCCAAGATCCGATTGACGGTGACCGACGCCGCGGGCAATAGCTCGACTTTTCTCTTCCCGGGATCGCTGACGGTATCGAGTCAATCTCCGGCCGTCGTGCAAGAGGCCGAGCTGACGTCGGCTCAACGACTAGTCGCGATACCTTACGACGCTACCTCGGCCGACCCCGAAAAGCGGCTCACCTCACCCTTGCGCCAAGTCGAGCTCTGGGTGACCGGGGACCGTGGCGACTCCTGGGATCTCGTCGGTTACGACCACGATCTCACGTCGCCGTTTGAACATGAGTTTAAAGAAGGCGAATGGGGTTATCAGATTGTGCTCGTCGACGACGACGGCAATCGCAGCGCGGTACCCGTTAATGGCGACCGCCCGCAATCACGGATTCTCATCGACTCGACTCCGCCCGAGTGTGTCTGGCGTCAACCCACCGTGCGTCGCTTTAACTCGGCGCCGAATCAACTCGAGATTCGTGTTCCGTTTCAGATCGACGACGAATCGCTCGACATTCGTTCGATCCAGGGGAGTTACGAGTCTCAAGGCGGCGGTTGGCTCGACGCCGAAGGAGTCTACCGCGCCGACGGTGAACTCGTCGTCCGACGATCGGTTCACGCGCGGGAACCGCTTCGGGTTCAACTTTCCGGTCATGACCGCGCGAGCAATGGCTTTGTGAAGACACTTGAGATCTGGCCGTCGGAACTGCTCAACCCACCCAAGCTCGAGTTGACGCAGGCGCCCTCCGGCTGGTTGCCGGCGGGGCAGGAGGTGATCCTCGGCTACCGGTGCGAATGGGAGAGTCTCGGCGATTCGGCGGTTGACCTCGACTACTCGCTTGACGGTAAGACCTGGATACCGATTGCGACCGGGCTCGAAGCTCAAGGAGCCGAGCGTTGGCGGGTGCCGAGCGAAAACTCGAGCGACTTAAAGCTACGAGTGACCGCCCGCAGTAGTGATGGTCGAGAGAAGTACGCGTACAACGAGAGCCCGTTCGGAGTTGACGTCGATGCTCCGACCGCCCAAGTCGTCTCGCCCTACCGCGGATACGGTGATCCCGTGAAAATCTTCGTCGAGGGACAGGACACCGGGGGGAGTGGGGTCGCGAGTCTTGAGCTTTACTTCCGACAACGCGGCTCGACGACTTGGCAGCTCGCGAGCCGCCGCGAGGTCGCTTCGGGAGTCCTCGACTTTCGGCCGCAGTCGAAGGGTGCCTACGAGCTCTGGCCTGTCGCGGTCGATCACGCCGGCAATCAGAGCCGCAGCCCCGAGCTCGCCGGCACTTCCGAGCCCTTCGTGTTTACCGCCGAAGAGGTACCGCCAGGAGTCCGGTTGCTCGCATTCCAAAATGGCGGTGTCTACGCGGGGGGAACCCAACACCCGATTTTCATCGATTGGTCGGGGGCGCTCCCGCTCGGCGGAGTGATTCGGGTCGAATACTCTGATGATAACGGCACGAGTTGGCGCCTCGTTAATACGATGCCGATCGGCGAGGAGAAGCTCTTCTGGACGTTGCCTGACCGCAATATCGAGAGCTGTCGGGTCCGCCTCGTCGCGGAAGATATGACGGGGCATGAGACCCGCGACCAGAGTCGCACCCCGTTTGCGATCGACGCGACCGCCCCCAGTATTCAGCTAACGACGGCCGAACCGATCGCTGAAGGGAAGACGCGCGTTCACTATGCGGTCGACGACGAAGGCGGGAGTTCGGTCAAGCTGATCCACCTCTACTTGAGTCGTGACCAAGGAACAACCTGGGCGAAGTTACCCGAACCCTTTCCGCATCTCGGCTTCCTTGACGTCGATCTCAAGACGGGGGTCTACTCTTTCTTTGCTCGCGGCGAAGACACTGCCGGCAATCTCGGCCCGGCTCCCCGGCCGGGGCAAGCCCCCGACCTCACTTATGAGGTCGGGTCGGTCTACCGAGCTGAAATCGTCTTGAAGGCTCCTCAGCAAGGTGTCTATCCGGGTGGATCTCGACACTACATTTTCTGGGAGCTTAAGCGGGTCGGCGTACCTTTCCCCGATTTTCCCGTCTCGATAGAGATGCGGGGACAAGACGATGAAGATTGGACATTGATCGCCCGAGATCAACTCGCCTCGGGTCAGTTTCCGTGGTACGTACCCGAGCAAGATGGCTTTGAGTTCAAGCTCAGAGTAACGGCTCAAGACTTAGAAGGGCGATTCTACGCCGACGAGTCAGAGGGTTGGATCGTCGTCGATTCTCGAGTCCCCGAAGTGGCGTTTGTCGGGCCGAGCATCTCGACTCAGCGGTTGAGCGTGATTGAGTATCAGCACGAGGACGACGAAGAGATTGAAACCGTCGAACTTTGGGTGCGCGCGGTCTCGACACCAAATTGGCGATTGATCGCCAAGGAGAAGGCGACGGGGTCGCTGACGGTCGAGCTTGCCGATGGGCAGTACTGGGTCAAGCTGGTCGGGATCGATCGGGCGGGTAACCGCGGTCCCGAGCCGCACGCGGGGGAGCCGAGCCGCTACAAGGTATTGGTCGATACCGTCGCTCCGGTCCTCGTGATCGACGGGGTGCATTCCGACGAATCACCGGGCCGGCAGAGTGTCTTTCGCGAAGGCGATACCGTGGTTCTCAAGCCGCGAGTTGAAGATCACTATCTCGGTGAATTCCCGATTTCGGCCCGCATGTCGGTCCCCGGTCGAGAGAATTTCCGAGTCTTGCGAGAGTACCATCCCAACGGGGCTGACCTCGCGGTGAAGCTGCCGAGAGTGCCGGGCCTTCACTACGTCGAAGTGATCGCGCGAGATCTCGCTGGGAACGAGACTCGCGAAACCGTTGAGTTCATGGTGATCCCGACGCCGCCGACGGTCCGCCTGCTCACCGATCCCGCCGGCTCGATCGTGCGGTCGGGAAGTTCGGTTCGGCTCGAGTGGGAATCGCGCGGGATCGATCCGCTGCACCGCGGTCTCAGTATTGAGTTCACGACGGATGGAGAAACTTGGAAGCCACTCGCCCGGGAACTGCCGGCCGACGGTGTCTACACCTGGGTCTTACCCGCCGTCGATTCCAACCGCGTGCAATTGCGATTCGCTCTGGAACGCGAGGACGGTCTGGTCGGGCGGGCTTGGTCGGGCGCCTTCACCATCTCGACGACCCCGCCCAAGTCTCGAGTCAACAACGTCACTCCGAAGTAACCCAACCTCTCCGAATGCCGGAGCGGGTCATTAATTATGCGCTTTGAGCGGAACTTTCCGGGTTCTTAACCGAACTCCACTTAGTCATATAACTTCTTGTCATTATTGAGCTTGGGGCAGGGACTTGAGAGTGTCGTCACAGCTGGGAGCACCTCACCGGTCCACGAACTCAACAAATTGGTTGGAATGTGCCGAAGCATGATTAATCTCAGAACACTCAGGCTTTAGGACTCGAACAAACCGTTTGGGGAGAGGAGAGAAGTGAACTTTACAAAACGTTGGCTGAGTGTCGGCGTCGCGACCATCTGTTTCGCTACGTCAGGACTCTACGCCGAAGACACAGTGAAGGTGCCGAAACCGGAGAGGGCGCTCAAGAAGATCGCCAAGTCTCTGGTCAAGGCGAAGAGCTACAAGCTGAACTTCGAAGTTTCTGGCGGCACTTCGAAGAGCAAGGATCACACGATCAATAGTGTGTCCGTGTCTCAGCAATATCTCGGCGAGCACTATCGCGGGATCACCTACTTCGAAACTCAAGCCGCCTTCCGGAAGACCGGTCGCGGTAAAGGTGCGATTCGCAATGCGAGCACCAAGCTGTGGCAAAGTATCAATGCAACCGCCGAGGGAACCCGACTCGATCGGTTGATGCCGCTTCCCGACGTTCTTCTGGTTGACGCCTTGCGTGTCCGCTCGGAAGTAGAGTGGGTCGAGGTCGAAGACGAGGAAGAAGTCGTCGTCGAGCGAGAAGGAAACACCGGCGTGGTGAAGCGGGTGAAGAAGAACGCGGTTCACCCGACGGTACTGCGCGTCAAGCTTCCCCAAAAGGAATCGGTCAAGGTCTTCACCGAGGTCGTGAAGAATTCGAATTGCGTAGGCGGTGGCTGAGGGGTCTCCCAATTTTTGTCCCGTGTGGACGCTACCGTAACCGACGTCTCTTACGAAATCGTGATCGATCCCAAAACTTACCTCCCTCAAACGATGCGAGTCGCAATCCTGACCGGGATTCGCGGCAAGACCAAAAAAGGCGATTCCCTCGACTCAGACGAAGAGCACATCGCATTTCACCTGAGTTACAGCTTTGACGAGTACGGCAAATTGAAGCCGCTCGAGATTCCTAAGGGAGCTCGCAAGCTACTTCTGTAGATTTTGGTTGTCCAAAGCCTGAGCTTTTAATGCCCCGGAGGCCGTGTCTGGCCTTCGGGGCGTTTTTTTTGGGGGGTCACAATGGATAGAAGTACCCGCACATTTTGGTGGACTTCAGCCACTTAGTGTTGATAGTTCATTAACACAAGAGCTCGAGTAGGTTCCACTCACACCCCTGTTTCCGTGGGCGACGTTTTGTGCGTCCAACCGATTGACTTCAGGCGGTTGATATCTCCGGGTGCGGCGCTCGAGCAATTCCTGGCTCAATCCCTCTTTTGCAAAGGAGAGCAAAATGGCGCAGG
>CAYZYD010000217.1:0-6945 GCA_964482505.1 uncultured Planctomycetia bacterium
TACCGAGCGTTCGGTTGTCGCTCGCCATTTCCCGCTCGCCCTGGACGACGTGAATGTCGACTCGAGTCTGGTTATCGGCCGCGGTCGAGAAGGTCTCCTTCTTCTTGGTCGGGATGGTCGTGTTGCGTTCGATCAGTCGCGTCGTTACTCCGCCCAAGGTTTCGATGCCGAGAGAGAGCGGGGTTACGTCGAGCAGGAGGACGTCCGAGAGCTTCTCCTCGCCCGCCAAGATCCCTCCCTGAATCGCAGCGCCCTTGGCTACGACTTCGTCGGGGTTCACGGATCGATCGGGATCCTTTCCGTAGATCGCCTTGACGATCTCCTGGATCGCGGGGATTCGAGTCGATCCTCCGACGAGGATCACCTTATCGATGTCAGCCGGCTTGAGACCCGCGTCGGCCAAAGCGAGTTCGCAGGGCTTTCGAGTACGCTCGACGAGTTCCTTGGCCAGAGACTCGAACTTCGCCCGACTGATCTCGATCTGGAGGTGCTTGGGTCCCGAAGCGTCCGCAGTGATGAAGGGGAGGTTGATATCGGTCGCAGTCCGCGACGATAGCTCGCATTTCGCCTTCTCAGCCGCTTCCTTGAGCCGCTGGAGCGCCATCAAATCTTGACGTAGGTCGATTCCCTGATCACGCTTAAACTCGTCGGCGATGTAGTCGATGATCACCTGGTCGAAGTCGTCACCGCCCAGGTGTGTATCTCCGTTGGTCGACAGAACCTTGAAGATGCCCTCGTCGACTTCGAGTATCGAGATATCAAAGGTCCCGCCCCCGAGGTCGTAGACGGCGATTTTCTCATTACCCTGCTTGTTGAGACCGTAGGCGAGGGCAGCCGCGGTCGGCTCGTTGATAATCCGTTCGACTTCGAGGCCCGCAATTGTCCCGGCGTCCTTGGTCGCCTGCCGCTGGCTGTCGTTGAAGTAGGCCGGAACCGTGATAACCGCCTTTTTGATCTCCTGACCGAGAAAGTTCTCCGCCGTCTCTTTGAGATCCTTAAGGACCAGGGCTGAGATCTCTGGCGGCGTGTACTCCTTGCCGCGAAGCTTCACTTTGACGAGGTCGTCGCCACTACCGACGACTTCGTACGGCACTTTTTTCTCTTCCTCCTGCACCTCGCTGTGGCGCCGCCCCATGAACCGTTTGATCGAAAAGACGGTATTGGTGGGATTGGTCACTGCTTGACGCTTGGCGGTCTGCCCGACCAACCGGTCTCCCTTGTCGGTGAAGCCGACGATCGAGGGAGTGACGAGGTTGCCATCTCGGTTCGGAATCACGACCGGATCGCCACCCTCCATGACGGCGACGACCGAGTTCGTAGTACCGAGGTCAATTCCGATGATCTTTGCCATGTCGTGGAACTCCTTGGGTTCGATCGTACGTGGCTGGGATTGAGTCACCCAAGCACGATTCATTGCTATTCAGTGAGTTGTCGAATTGCTGTCAGTTGCAGAGCAACGAAGCGCAAACCCTATTCCAGGACGAGACACCTGAGCGGCGACTCAGGAGGGTGTGAGTCGGCGAGAAGGGACTCCCTCACAAAACTTGCGCCAAATCGGCAGAGACACCCGCGGGGGCTCGGTGCCAACTTGACAGCCGTGTAGAGTCGAACTCCAAAAATCGAGGTTTGGGGATAGGTTACGAAGCGCCTCGGGCTTGTCGCTACGAGAGCTCTACCGAAATCCGTACTCGCTGATCTTGCGGTAGAGAGTGCGCTCCCCGATTCCGAGCATCGCCGCAGCTTCCTTGCGGTTCCCACCCACCGTGGCCAGCGCATTCTTGATATGTTCTCTCTCGACCTCTTGGAGCGTCATCCCGACCATGCCCTTGAGGGCGTCCTGATCAACATGGGTCTCCTTGGTGTCACTCACGTAACTCGGCAGGTCCTCGACCTCGAGCACCGAGCCGAGCGAAGTGACAACCATGTTCTCGATTGCGTTTTTGAGCTCTCGAACGTTTCCACGCCATTCGTAGCGCATCAGGCTGCGCAACGCTTCCCGCGAAATGCCACGCACCTCTTTGGCATGAATGCGTGAATACTCGCTGATGAAATGTTCGACCAAAAGCGGGATATCGACCGTACGCTCGCGAAGGGGCGGAATCTCAATCGTGACTACGTTGATTCGGTAGTAGAGGTCTTCTCGAAACCGCCCCTCTTCGATGAGCTGGGGCAGATCTCGGTGGGTGGCTGACAGCAGGCGAACGCTGACCTCGATAGGATCATTGGATCCGATGCGATTCACCTGACGCTCTTCGAGAACGCGCAGCAGCTTCACCTGCGTATCGAGCGGGATATCCCCCACCTCGTCGAGAAAGAGCGTGCCGCCGTTCGCGTGTTCGAAACGCCCCTTTCGGGTGTAAGTGGCACCGGTGAACGCGCCCTTCTCATGCCCGAAAAGCTCACTCTCGAGAATGCCTTCGGAGAGCGCCGCACAGTTGAGGGGCACAAAGACCTTCTCTTTGCGCTGTGAGTTGTTGTGAATCGCTTTGGCGACGAGCTCCTTTCCGGTACCGCTCTCTCCAAGGATCAAGACGCTGACATCGGTCGAGGCGATCTGCTGGAGCTTCTGGACGATCGCTTCAATTTTGGGGCTCGAACCGATAATGCCCTCGAATCCAAATCGGCTGTCGACATGGCGCTCGAGTTCGAGGATACGGCGTTTGAGCGCCTGTCCATCGAGAGCTCTCTTGACGACCATCCGCAACCCGATCACATCGACGGGCTTGGTCAGGTAGTCGTCGGCGCCGAGCTTCATCGCCTCGACCGCGTTCTGGATACTGCCATGCCCGGTAATAATGATGACCCCGACAAACGGGTGGATAGTGCGGGCCTCTTTCATCAACTCGAGCCCGTCGTAATCGTCGAGACGCAAGTCGGTGATGACAACATCAAAGGGACGTTCACGGATGCGATCGAGAGCACTCTTGGCTTGCGAGCAGATTTCGACGTCGTATCCCACGACTCGAAGCGCTTCCGCGGCTGCCTCCGCGTGGTTGGCCACATCGTCGATAATCAAGACCTGGGCGGTGTCGGGGTCTTGAGGCCCCTTTTTGACGAGTGCGTTTTGGGTCGCTTTGGAACTCATCGCTCAATCCGCGACCGCGCCCGAGCGCGGAAATGTCATTTTGAATCGACAGCCCTTGCCCGGCTCACTCTCTACTACGAGCTGCCCTCCGTGCTGTCGCACCACTCGAAGCACCGTGGGCAGACCGAGCCCGGTGCCGCCGGGCTTCATCGAGAAGTAGGGTCGAAAGATCTTCTGAAGTCGATCGGGGGGAATGCCTTCACCGGTATCGATGATCTCAACCACTACAAAGTCCAAATCCGCCCGGGTTCGCACAATGATCTCTCCCCCATTCACCAGGGCTTGCTCCGCATTGCGGATTAAATTGAGAAACGCTTGGCGCAGCAGATTCTCGTCTCCGAGAAAGCCACCCACCTCGGGATCGGGATAGAAGCGTAACTGGATGTTCTGACGCCCGAGCCCCTCGGCATTGTTAGCGACGAGATCCCCAAGGAGCTCATTGACGCTCACCAGCTCGAACTGGGCGACCTCCTGCTTTACGAATTGCAGGAAGGAACTCACCACGGTCTCGATCCGGTCGACTTCGTCTATCATCACTTTGAGTCGTCGGACTAGTCGCTCTTCGCGAGGCGTCGCCGGTTGCGGCCACTCCTCGAGGGTTAACTGCGCATTGATATTCAGCGTGGAAAGAGGATTTTTGACCTCGTGGACGAGACTTCCGACGAGTTCAGCCAAGTTCTGGTCCCAGGTCGCGATCTCGTCGGAGTCGATTCTGGCCAAGGCGCTCTACTTGTCGCTAGATTTGTCCGAGTCGTCAGAGGACGCGTCTGCTCCCTCTTTTTTCTCCGCAACTTTATTGATGATCTTGGCCTGAACGTCTTTGATCCAAATCTTCTGCCCGGGAAAGCAGAAGATCGCGAGCCCCCCGGTCTCAAAGTCCTTACCGCTGGGACGCTTGATCTGCTCGCGAGTCTCGCGATCGAGGTATTCAATCCGGCCTTCATTGACCGTGATGCGCAGCTTGACCCACTCGTCCTCGGGAAAGTCAGGGAAATTGTAGGGAGCGAAAGTCAACCGACCTCGACCGTAGCGCTTGCCCGCCCCGATCCCCATTTTGAGAGTTTCTCCTTTGTATTTGAGCGAACACTCAAGAATAAAGTCGGACCAGTTACGATCCCCAATCATGATAACCGACGCCTTTTCGTTATCGTTATCTCCCTCGACAACCCCCTCGACTCCCTTCCAGACTACCTTCTCGTCTTCGTTGAAGGTCTCAAAGAGCGTCAGCGCTTCGTCGATTTCGAGCTCTTCGAACTTGATATCGAGGATCTCGTCGCGCTTTTTCTTCTCGGTCAAGTAGAGCGGCATGTATTCATCGATGCGCTCCTGCACCTCTTCGTAATAGGGAGTCCCCTGGTAACGGTCGGGGAATGCGATGAGAATACCAATTGCGGTGGCGTACTCGAGTTGATCTTTGTATTGGCCGGCTCGGAGCAGAGCTTTGCGAGCGTCGCGCTCGGCTCGCGAAAAGGTCTGCATCTTCCTTTCAAACTCGACGAACTCAGACCAAGCGTCGGTGATTCCGAGCAGCGCTTCGTTTTGTTGAAACTCAAAACAGAGGTCCAAAACCTGTTCGTAGTTCCCTTCGCTGATATCCGAAGCCGCTGCCTCTTTAAGCTTCTGCACTTGCTCGGCCGTGTAAGCCTCGCGCGCTTGCTCGATCTCAGCCTGGACCTTCTCAACTCTCGCGATGAGAGGTGTCCCCGACGCACCAGTTCGAATGCGCTCGACCTCATCGAGATGGCGTCCAAAGTTAAGGGGCTCCTGCTTTCTGAGTCGATCGAGTTCGCGAAACTGCTGGTTGAGACGGGCGATTCTCTTCTCGAGCCGCTGCTGCTCGATCTCCTCCTCAGTGAGCTGGGGTCGCTCCTCGCGAGTTGCTTGGGGCTTCTTCCCCCCACAACCCGTCGCCGGAAGGAGCGCTCCGACCAGAGCGCTGACCATGATCACGAACGCAAGTAGCCTCATCGGTCCAACTGCCATTCTCTAAATCTGGAGGGTGCGTGCTCTTAAACTAAGAGGGTGCGTAGCCCCTAAACTTTCGCCGCGCAATTTCGCAACCCGCGCAACAAAGCTCGAAAGCGCCGGCGCTGGAATCGACGAAGAGGGTAAGCATATCTCAACTTGGACGCGAGGGGAATGTCATGCTGGCGGCGCGTGGCGATGGTACTCGGCTTCGAGTCGAGAGACGAGCTCCTCCAGCCGTCCCCTATAGGTGAACCCACTCGCGCGCTCATGCCCCCCACCCCCAAATCGAACCGCGATGGGCCTGACCGAAGTCGATCCCTGGCTTCGCAGCGAGACCCGAAAGTAGCCCGGTTCGGTCTCCACTGCAAAACACACCAAATCGACGTCCCGCAGCCGTCGCAACGAATCGACAAATCCTTCGACTTCAGGCACCGCGACCGAAAAACGGCTGAGGTTCTGCTGAGTAACTACGCCGAATATCGCTCTTCCCCCGCTCAACACCCGAGCTTCGCCGAGCATAAGACCGCGGAGCTTGAGCACTTCGACCCGATCTTGTTCGTAAAGAGTTCGGTAAAGCGCTTCCGGCTCCGCGCCGAGCTCGACGAGGTGAGAGGTCGCGGCCAGGGCCCGAGACGTCGTGTTCGAATGGCGAAACCAGCCAGTATCTGAGGCGATTCCGAGAAAGAGGGCTTGTGCGGTCGAACGGTCGATCGATCTTTCAAACGTTTGAAAGAGCTCGTAGACCATCTGGGCGGTCGCGGCCGCGTCACAGTCGACCCAGGCAAGCTCGCCTGGTTCGGCGGCAGGAACATGGTGATCGATGATGACGAGCGGGATTTCAACCTGGTTTAACCCGATCTCGAGCGGACCCGTGCGGCTCGGATCGGGGGCGTCGCAGAGGATTGCGAGATCGTGTCGGGCGAACTCACCAGGACGGGCTCGAGTGGCGAGCTCGAGCACTTGGTCGGGATCGATCAACGCCGCCGCAGCATCGATCTTGGCGGTGACGAGGACGCGGGGCTCCGCACCCAGGGAACGAGAAAGCGCTGCGATTCCGAGCGCGGATCCAATCGCGTCTCCGTCGGGAGCGGTATGCGTTAAAACAATAGGATTATCTGCTTTATGAATAGCCTGCACGACCGCTTTGGGGGCCCGACCAGAATTTTGATTCATCTACTTTGTTTCGTTAAGTCAAATTCTTGCCCAATCGACCCTCCGAGATCGGTATGCTGAGGCAATCGATGGCAACCGCCTCGGCGGTCCAGTCGGGGGGAGTCACCGGCAGAACAGGACATAATGGAAACCGGACGCAAAATCCTCAACCTTCGCAAAGATTGTCAGATTCCGCAGAAGACACTCGCGGTCCAGGTCTCGCTGACTCCGAGTGCTTTGAGCCGAATCGAATCGAGTCATCACCAGCCGCGCGGACCTGTCGCCTTTAAGGTGGCGCGTATCCTCGGAGTCACGGTCGACTACCTTCTCGACGAATCCCAACCCTATCCCGCTCCGGGGAGAGAACTCCTCAAGAACCTCGAGCGCGCCGACAAAGACGAACCTCGTGACCAATCCATCGAGATTGCCGCTCGCGAACGCAAGGTGCTCGAAGCCCTTCGCCAATTCAACGAAGAAGAGATCGTGATGCTCGAGGCTCTCATCGACGCGAGCCGCGAACAGCGCCGATTCGGAGTCTACGTCCTCGGCGCCGCCGACAAGTTACCCGGGATCGAGGCGGAAGAGCTCGCGAGGTTCGAAGAGCGTCTTAGGCCGCGGTAGTTGCGTTATTTGGGGGGGGCTTTTTATTGGGGGCTTTCGCGAAGAGGGCTGTTTTTTTAGGGGGCTTTCGCGAAGCCCCCTCGTACGGTTGGGAGGAGAACCACCGACAATAACCCCAA
>CAYZYD010000218.1:0-6937 GCA_964482505.1 uncultured Planctomycetia bacterium
AAAGCGGGCAATCCACCGATCCGCACGCTGCTTGACTTCGCTAAACGACTCGGGAAGGGCTGCTCGGAGGACCCCCTTGGCGCCCGTCCAGTCCCCCTCACGCCCCTTGTCGATTGCCGCATCGAGAGCGAGTTCGAGTTGACGCCTACTCTGTTGATACTCTTTCGCTTCAGCGACCAACGTCTCTTCGAGCTGCAGTAGCGCCTGGCTTTCCTCGGCCACGACACGATTGAGAATCGACCTCAGTTTCTCGATAGCGGGTTGATACTGTCGATTCGCGCGCAAGGTCTCGACGGCGGGTTTCACCTGCATGACGACCTCACTCGATTTTGCTTTCATGTCCTGTGAGAGCGCTTCGACTCGATCCGGATCTGTACTGAGCTCAACGCCGGGAACGCTGGCCAACTCGATGAGGTTTGCTTCGATCTGTGCGTTCAATCTTTCGGCCAGCTTCTCAAGATCGCTTCCGGGCTCGTAGCCGAGTGTGGCGGCGCAGGTCCAGCCGCCCCAATGATCCGCTGCCTGACGCAGTATTTTCGGTGGCTCGGGTGCATTCCTAAACTCGAGCAGCGCCTTTTCGGCCTCCATGTACTCTCCGGCCGCGAACTGCTGCCTCGCCTTCTCGACAAATGGAACCCAGCTCTTCGCCCATTTGAGCGCTTGATCCGTCTGGCTAAATGAATCGATCAGTGACGCCGCTCTCCCTTCTTGAGTTTTAGGAAACGCAGTGATCACTCGAAGCAGGCTCTGGCTCTCCTCGGGTGTCATCTTGCGTTCCCAGGGGAACTGGTTGAGGGGGCCCACGATATCGGTCAGTAGGTCGTAAGCGATATCCGATCGCGCTTCGAAATCCTTGGACAGCCCGTTCGAGTCATCGGGGCTCGGATCTTTGGGCGGAGTTTCAGGGCTCTCGGTGACATCGAGTCGAGCGGAGGAAGAGGACGCGTTGGGGTCGGTCGGCGATTCGGCAGAATCTCCGACGGCCGAGTGGTAAACAAGCGCCACGAGGCCCACGAGGATCACAACCGAACCGACGAGAATTCCTCGCCCCACTCGACTCGGCTTGGGTTCAAGAGAGGCGGGAAGTGCTTCACTCAGGGGATGGCTTTGCCAGCGATCGACGTCACGACTCAGCGCGGCCGGCATCTTCTTATCCAGCGCCGCTTCGAGAAGCCTCAACGAACGGGCGAGAAACCTCAGATTATGCCCCGCCTTTGCCCCCCCCTCGGCTGAACCCTGCGGATCCCACTCCTCAAGGATAGGAGACTCATAAGGGACGATCCAACCGAGGTCCGTGAGCGACGGATCACCCGAAGGAAGTTGGCGCCACGCGCTGGCGGAAACCGGCGCCAAGACCGCCTGCTGAGCTTCGACATGCCGGTAAATACCCTCGAGAACGCGGACTATCGCCGACCAATCTTCGAGCCGATCCCCGAATGACTCCCCGAGCGGCTTCGATCTCGCCTCGTCGAGAACGAGGTACCGGAAACCTCCCGCGGATCCCTCTTCGATCACAGGCAAGACCCCGCGACCCTCGAGTCGGACAAAGTTTGAGATCTCGCTGCGAAACGCTCGATCGAGAGTCGGGTTTTCAGATTTGAGGACCTTGAGCAAGACGGTCCGGTCCATCCGAGTTTGGAGGGCGCGCACCCATGATCCAAAGGATGGCGTTCTTCCGAGTATCTCAGTCGGCTGATAACCAGGGATAGAAACCCCGGCCCGAGAACTCGGGCTCTGCGGCGGACGGTTTTCCGACGCCGAGGTCGGATCTTGATCAGGGTCAGACATCTATTTGCTCTCAACTCGAGGGGCTGCGCGATCGATCACAGTTTGCCCCACGCGGCTATCGAGGGCAAAGACTTACACCCCTCTTGCGACAGCAAATATCAAAGATCGCGACCGGGGCGACCGATAAGTACGTCAGGGTCGAGCTCCCGATCAGACGTGCGCCGAAGGTGCCGGCCCGATGGGCTCCGTGATAAACTGGGTAAAAAGGCCAGGCCTTGAACCGCGAGTTCGAGTTCCTGGGTATCCCGAGCGGGTAATCCAAAGAGCCACAGATTGCGGACAGGCTGATAGCCAAAGGAGACTATCGAATGAACCAGTGCCTCTCTCAACTCCTGCGCCGGGGACGATGGCTATCCCTCGGATTCACTCTCTGCCTCGGGCTCGGTTGTATGCCCTACCGCCACGGCTTCACCCAGGAGCAAGAAGTTCTCGGCGAGTACTTCGGCAAACTCACGCTCGCTCAGCGCAACGGCGTCAACCCTTTCGACGGATTTGGCAAGGGACTCTCGCAAGAGAAGACCGCTCTTCCGACAATCTCCGCCTTGCGGCGGGCTTGGAAGAAGGAGCGCGACGTCTACCAACGCGCGGCAGGATTTCCCGACTAACTGTCAGGAAATGCCGTATCGAATCTTGAATAGTCGCAGAGATTATAGAGCCCAGTATCGTTGATTTAGCGAGGGTTCGCATTCTTGAGGACCTCGGATAGTTCGATCGTCTCCCCGACTTCGATTTTATGCTCCTCAAACCACCCTGCTCGAGCCTCGAGGGCGTACAGGACTCGCTCGGTTGAGCGGTAGGGCGGCCAATGCCGGGTACCGGCAGGCTCAACCCGCATCGTGTGGATATCCGTCACCTTGAAGTCCTCGTCGATGAAAGCGATATCAATCGGTACGAGGCAGTTCTTCATCCAGAAACGCTGATAGCCGGGTTGAGCGAAGACAAAGAGCATCCCGTAATCGTCGGGAATTTCGCTGCGGCCCATGAGCCCGCGGTTTCGAGCACTCGGGGTGTCGGCGATTTCCACGAAGAGTGTCTGCTTTCCTACCTCGAGGCGATAGTGCCCTGGCTCTCTGCTGCCCGGAGGGGCTACCTCCTTTGTCGAAGCGGACGCCGTCTCGGGTCGATTGCTTTCTCGCTTCTCGGAGCTTGCTCCGGAATCGCTCTCAGAATCCGGAGAGGCCTCGACTCGCCGGCTCGGATCAGGAGCGTCGCAGCCCACGAGGGAAAACATGAGGGTAACCAAGCACAGAGTCAGCGCGACAGGCTGATCCGAACGCATCTTCAAGTCCCCCAACATTCAATCTCCTTTGACTTCCTTTATCTGATCGCGAAGCTCCGCGGCCCGCTCGAATTCGAGGTTCTCGGCCGCCGCCAACATCTCCTTCTCGAGCGAGCTGAGCAGCTCACCCCGTTCGTATTCAGACATGCCTCGGCCGACCACTTTACGCTCAACCTCTCGCGCTTTCACCTCTTCGTCGACCGAAGTTCCAATCGCCTTCACGATGGTCTTCGGTTGAATGCCGTGAACTCGGTTGAACTCCTTCTGTATATTGCGCCGACGCTCGGTCTCCTGCATCGCTTTCTTCATCGAGTCGGTGATGGAATCGGCGTAAAGGATCACACGACTCTCTTCGTTCCGGGCCGCCCGACCGATGGTCTGGATCAAGGAGGTCGAAGAGCGCAAGTAACCCTCTTTGTCGGCGTCCATAATCGCGACGAGAGCAACTTCAGGTAGATCGAGCCCTTCTCGAAGTAAGTTGACACCGACGAGGACGTCGTAAGCTCCTTTGCGAAGATCCTGTAGGATTTCGACTCGCTCGAGGGTTTTGATCTCAGAGTGGAGATAGCGGGTTTTCAGTTCGGCCTCAAAGAAGTAATCGCTCAAGTCTTCGGCCATTCGTTTGGTCAGGGTGGTGACCAAGACCCGAAAGCCTCGCCCGACCGTCGCACGGATCTGTTGGATGAGGTCTTGTACCTGGCCCGTAGCGGGACGCACCTCAACCTCGGGATCGAGAAGCCCGGTCGGACGATTGATCGCTTCGATCACCTCCCCCGCTGTCTTCTCAAGTTCGTAAGGACCGGGAGTAGCGCTGATAAAAACAACTTGGTCCACCATCGATTCCCACTCGTCGAATTTCATCGGCCGGTTGTCGAGCGCGGAAGGGAGCCGAAAGCCGTGGTCCACCAGGGTCTGCTTGCGAGAGCGGTCACCGTGGTACATACCACCAATCTGGGGGACGGCGACGTGCGACTCATCGATAAAGGTCAGGAAGTTCTCGGGAAAATAATCGAATAGGTTAAAAGGACGCTCACCTGGAGGCCGCCCCGAGAGATGCCTCGCGTAATTCTCAACGCCCGGACAGTATCCGGTCTCTCTCAAGAGCTCGAGATCATACTTGGTCCGGGAATTGAGGCGGTGGGCTTCGAGTAGCTTTCCCGCGGCTTCAAGCTCTTGATCGCGAGTGCCGAGTTCGACTTGGATTTCACGGATCGCTCGGTCGAGAGTATCTTCGCCGATCACAAAGTGCTTTGCGGGATAGATCGTCAGATAATCGTACTCGTGCAGGATCTCTCCCGAAACTCGGTGGAACTCCTCGAGCCGGTCAATCTCGTCGCCAAAAAACTCGAGCCGATAACCGACCTCCTCGTCTGCGGGGTATACCTCGACCACGTCACCGCGAGCTCGAAAGCAGCCGCGCGCGGGCTCGAGATCGTTCCGGGCGTATTGAATGTCGACGAGCTTCCGCAGGAGTTCGTCCCGATCGATCTCATCTCCTCGGGCGAGGCCCAGAGTCTTTTTGCGATATTCTTCGGGTGAGCCCAATCCGTAAATACAGGAGACCGACGCGACGATGATGACGTCCGATCTCGACATCAAGCTCGAGGTGGCGGAGAGCCGCAGGCGATCGAGATCTGCGTTGATACTCGCATCTTTCTCGATGTAGATATCTCGAGGAGCAATGTAAGCTTCGGGTTGATAATAGTCGTAGTAGCTGACGAAGTACTCGACCGCGTTTCGGGGATAGAACCCCTTGAGTTCGGTGTAGAGCTGCGCCGCCAGGGTCTTGTTGGGACTCATCACAAGGGCGGGCATTCGGCTTTGCGCGATGACGTTCGCCATCATAAACGTCTTGCCGGACCCCGTAACCCCCATCAAGGTCTGGTGCGGACGACCCGCCCCGACCCCGGAGAGGATCGTCTCCACCGCTTGCGGCTGGTCTCCGGCCAGACCGTAGTTGGCGACGAGCTCAAAGTCGGCGGTTCCTCGGGGCACAATTCTCCTCGGTGGAATTTTCCTAGACTGAACGGATCGAAGCGCGCCCCAACCACCGCGCAGGTCTCGAGCAGGATACCTAGGACTCGATTGCGAGAGCTTCGCGACTTCGGGCGAGGCGGTTCCCGTTTGGTGGGACTCTTGTTCTGCATTCATGAGTCCGCTGCTCACAAGCATTAAGGCGCTCACTGGCGACGTCAAGAGGAGCGCGAAGAGGGGATCTCCTCATGAGAAGATCTCTCAGGCAAGCGAGTCACCCAGCTTCGTCAATCCTGGGAGATTTCCCTTAATCAGGGTCGGTAGGGTCCGAACTCAAAGTAATCTTGACCTCGTAGCAGTGGAGCGTCGGGAATGCGCGGGATACTCAAGACGTCTTCCAGCGTTTCAAAGCCTTCTCGCTCCTTCCGCGCAGCTACGATCTTCTCGGCGAGGCGAGGACCGATTCCGTCGATTAGCATGAGCTCCTCGACACTGGCTCGGTTCAGGTCGAGACGGAAAGGTTCAACCTCTCGAAACTCGAGTGAGACCCGAACTGGCCCGGGTCGAACCGCCCAAGTAAGCCCAACGAAGGCGATCCAGAGCAGGACATAGGCTGCCAAACGAGTCGGTTCCTGAGCGAGGAAAGCTCTCAGGGCTTCTGCCGACGGATTCCACCGCGGAATCGATCGCCCTCTCCGTTGTAGAGAAGTACGCGGCGCTTCGCTCTCGTCTTGATGGTGCGCCAACCCCCACCCCAAAGGCTCGCCGCCGAACGCGCGGCCTGGTCGAGGACCGACTCGGGCGCCTCCCCGAAAAAGTTGAGTGTCAACTCCTCTTGCCCTCGAGTCAGGACCACGACCTTCATCTTTGCCAGCTCACTGAGCCGCTTTGAGAGTTTCTCAACTTCCTCAGCGTAGGTGTAGGAGACGCGCCCAACCTCGGAATCAGCCCGGCAGCCCCCACCGGTCTGCTCGTACACGACGACTAGTGTCTCGGGCAGCTTTTTCGGTCGGAACTCCTGCCGGAATTCACGGGCGAGTTCGTCGACGGGAAAGGTATGGACAGTCGGGGTCGGGAAGCGATCCCAAAACCGGATCTCATAAACCTCACCGGCTCCGATCAATTCGATCCTTTGGGATTGATACTTTTCCGAGAGATATTCTCGGAACCGAACGACTGCTTGCGCCTGCGGGCTGCGATCGACGAGCACTTTCGCCATCACTCCGAACATAGCCACCGAGAGAAATCCGAGAAACATCTGAATAAGTAGGCCCTTGCTCCGCATTCAGGCCCCTTGCGACGAACTCAGCTTAACGAGGACTCGCAAATGGCAGCACCGGACTGAGGTCGATTGTGTCGCCCTTTTCCACTCCGTGATCCCGATACCAGCCGCCGCGGAATTCGAGCGCGTAACGGACGGGTTTGAGTGATTCGTATCGCGGTAGCTTTTCATCGGGGGTTCCAGGGTCCTCGACCTTCATCTCGTAAAGGCTCACGATTTTGAAATTGTCGTCTATGTATGCGATGTCGATCGGAACGGGGCAATTCTTCATCCAAAAGTTCTGGTTGTCACGAACATCGAAGACAAAAAGTTTTGCCTGATCCTCGGGGATCTCGGATTGGTGCATAAAGCCGCGGTTCCGAGCCTCTGGAGTATCGAGAATATCGACATAGACGGTCTCCCCGCTCACCTTGAGAGGCTGTCGACCGACTGGGACAAGTTTCTCTTCAGAACAGCCGCACACAAACAAAAGACCGATAACGTTCATGAGGATCCAAACCGGACATCGGAGCGGGTGGGCTGAGGACATCGATATTCCTTTCACAGATCATTGAGTAGCCACTCTAGTGTCCTGTTCGGAAAGTTCGAGTGAGAACTCGGCGAGCCATTCGGCC
>CAYZYD010000219.1:0-6906 GCA_964482505.1 uncultured Planctomycetia bacterium
CGCGAGAGTCGAAGTTATGAGCGGTTGACTGTCGGTAATCGGTAACTCCGGCGTAACCGCAAAGGTCACCGGGCTCAGTTCGAACGCGGGTTGGCTGAGACTTGCCGAGCTCTCGTGACAATCTCCCGTCTCACAACCCCCGAGCTCGAGCTCGTAGACGGACAATTGGACGCCGTCGACGATGAAGAAGCTCGGCTGGCCCGTCGCCTCAGAGACCTCGGCGGCGGCGATGCCCTGGAACGCGGAGCCGTAAGCAGCGAGGGGAATCTCGTCTAGGACTTGCCCCGTCCCGTCAACGATCGAGACGCGATTCACTCCAGTGCCGATCGTTCCGTGGGGAATCAAAAAGGAAGCGCAGCCTGGCACAAACGCGAGACTGCTCCCGAGCCCCGAAACTCCGCTCGGATTGTAGATCAGCTCTCCAAGGTAAGAGGCGTCGACCGGAGAGTGCTTCGAGTAGACCGCGTGCGTCGTATCGGTGATCCAGAGATTACCGTCCGGCCCCATGGTGAGATCGCCGGGTTCCCCACCGAGCGGTAGCGTCACGGGAGCGATTTCGGTGAGAGAGCCACTATTAAACTCGCTCTGGTAAAGCACGCCCTCGGCGAGCCAGTAAAGCTCGGTCGCGCCCGCGGCGATGCCGGTGTTCTCGACGTTTTCGGGCCCCGTGATGGTACCGACCTGAGCCAGGTCACTCGCGCGGTACAAGTGCGCCTGACCGTCGATTCCGTCGAGAATGTAGAGAGTCGGAAAGCCGTAGATGTTGCCAGCAGGATCGTAAGTCATCCCGGTCGGCGCCAAACCGAAGTACGGGGTGGGTCCGACCAGTAAGTCGCCGGGTTGAATCCCGACCTCGCCCCGGACCCAACTCGTACAAAAGGCGACCCCAATCAGGAGTCCGAGAACTCGCAGGGGGCGCTGCGGCCGGCCCGCGGTTCGAATCTGAAGTAGCTGCATGTGAAACTCCTTAAGGGGTGACTTCGAGGATCAAAGAGTTAGTGCTTTGCGTCGGCATGAGCTGGAAGCCGCCCTTAAGGCCGAGGCCCGAAAAGGTGGAGAAGCTGCCGCTTACGGGATTCCCGAGCAGCACCGGAAACTGGTCACCCGAGATCGGCATGTAACCCATCGGGATCACACTCAACGTGCCGTCGAGTTGCGCCTCTCCGAGCACCTCGAGCTGCGAAAACGCGCCCGCGGCCGAGCCCATGACGCCGAGTTCGAGCGTTCCCGTACTCAACTGGGTGTAACGACCATTGACGGTGACCGTCCCGGTCGGGTTGCCGGGGCGGAAGGTCCCGCCCATAGTGAAAGTCCCACCCGACGGGGTTCCAAAGCTGATCGTTCCTGCCCCTTCGAGCACTCCTTGCTGGATGTCAAACACAGTACTACTAAAAAGGCTGATGGACCCGCCCGCGAGCGAAGTCACTCCGGCGGTTTGAAGGTAGTCGCCTCCCAACGTCAAAAGCGATGTACCCGAGGCTAGGGAGAACATCCCTTGGTTCTCGACGTCGCTCGAGAGACTGAAGTCACTGGTGACCGCTTCTGCCGTTCCCGTGATCAGTACCCTCCGCAATTCGATCACCGAGCCCGGGGCTCCGTCCGACCGAAGGGTGCCCTCGATCGTCAAGACGGACGCCGAGGTATTGCCCCCGATACGAGCTTGAGATCCGTGCACCAGAACGTCGGGACCAAATGTAGTCGGTACTGAGCACTGGACGATGTTTCGGGGGATTAACCCGGCCGTCGCGAAGACAATCTCTCCCTGGCCCAAGACGTTCTCTTCAAGCTGATTGATACCTCCGCCGAAGAAGAGAGTCGTCGTCGAATTGAGCCCCTCAATACGGATCGTGCCGTCAGCCAAGGTAATGTCGTCGCGAATACTCAGCTGTGTGCCATCGGGAATTGTCATGGTGCAGTTTAAAAGCGTGACTGCGTTGAGGAGGGCGAATCCTTGGGAGGCGGGACCTTCACCGTTTGATCCAGGGACGACCGTGGCATCTTTGAGCTCGCCATTAATCTCAAATGTGTTATCGACCTGAACCGTCCCAGGGCAATTGAGCGTATTTCCAAAGATGCGAATCCTCTCGGTCGAGTAGAGCGAGGCGCACTCGGCCTCCGGCAGGCTAAACCCGTTGTCGATGCTGATCTGGTAGTCTCCCGAAGCTCGATCGATCAAGACGCTATCACTCGGCCCGGGGACGGTGCCGCCCGACCAGTTAAACGCGTCGTTCCAGCTACCTGATGCGTCCGAGATCCAGAACTTTGTGAACTGGACGTCCGACACCGAGAAGCTCAAGACGAAGTCGTCGCCTCCGACACCGTCGCCATTTCCGTCGAGAAAATTGCCGAAACGGTCGGTGATAATCGATCCGTCGAGAGTGAGCCCGTAGCTCCCCTCGGCGAGGTTCGCGCTTTCGACTACAAGTTGTTGCCCCGAGGCGACGAGTTCAATCGTGAACGCGAGAATCACATCGTCTTCGTTACCCAAAATTCCGTCGGGTCCCGCTTCAGCGAGTTGGGCAGAGGCTGGATTGATAGTCAGTGGATCGATCGATTCGTCGAAGAGCACTCGAACCGCTCGCTCGAGGAGCTCTTGCGGTGAGACATCCTCTCCCTGCACCGGGAAGGTACTCGCAACTTCGGGAGCCGTGGTGTCCGGGACCAGGGTCACGGTTTCGAGGGCGGAGAGAGTTGCGTTTCCGCCAGTATCCGAGGCGCGTACTTGGTAAGTAAAAGACATCGAATCTTCGGTCGTCGCCGGAGCTCGGAAGGAGAAGTTAAAGGGGAAGCTGCCGTCGGTCCGAACAATCTGCCCATCGACGAGAAGTTCGACGTTTCGAACCTGAACGTCGTCGGCCGCGTCGACCGAGAGCAAGACCAACCCCCCTTCGGTTACTTGGCCTCCAAAGAGGTTCGAGTCCACGGAGACAGTGGGGGGAACATCAAGGTTGTCGTAGGCGAGGTAGTTGAACACCAGTAAACCGTCGGACGAAGTCGCATATCCGAGCCCGTTGTAGATTTCGATATCGGTGATCGTGGAAGGAGTTGGGAACTTGGCGACAAAGACAGGGCTCTGAGTAAGGTCCGACACGTCATATACAACAAAGTCTCCCGCAAAAACCGACAGCGCGATCCCTGAACCGTTGAATTCCCAATGACGGAGGATGTTGACCAACGGAATCTCCGGAACCAAGAGCGTTGGTTGTTCCGGATCGGAAACATCGAAGTTGACAACCCCCGTAAACTGGAGAAAGGAAGCGAATCCATTGCCGACCGTCAAGAAAGCCACTAATCCCATAAAGGGCGTGAAACTCACTTGCCCCGAAATCTCGAGCAGGAACTCGCGAATGTCGAAAGTATAGAGCGTGTCTGTCGCGGCGACGTAAAGATAAGGGCCATCGAGTGCGACATCTTGCGTAAGACCCGTGGGCAGAGTCACCGAGTCGATAAGAGCTCCCGAATCTCGACTGAACTTGTAGACGGTATCCCCTGAGCCGACAAAGAGAAGATCCGACGACATCACCGCCCGCTCCGGTACGCCGTTCGTGACCGAAGGTACGATGGAGAATACTGTTTCTATATTGTTGGGATCTCTCGCGTCGAGAACGGTGACCCCTGCCCCAGACACGACGGCGATTCGACCATTTTCGAGATCCAAATCGACAATCTCGGACGTCAACGCGATCTGTCCCACGAGAACTGGTTCGAGTTGCCCAAAAACGTTGAAGAGTGACAAGTTACCAGCCGTATCCCCAACCACCGCCATGTTGTCTTCGATCGCGACCGCTACTGCATTGGGCGCGGACGCGACTGCGATCACGCCAGTCTGGGTCGGCATGCCGTCGAGGGGATCGAGTCCTTGCTGAATCTCAGCGAAATCGTTGAGGCCGTCGTCGTCGGTATCGACGTCACCTATGTCTGTCCCGATGACATCTTCGGCGACGTCGACGAGACCATCCTGATCGGTATCCATGAGCCCCTTGACATTCCTGAGCACCGGGGGCGCAAAGAAAGTCATCGTGCCATTGGGCTCGGTCAAACCGAAAGAAGTACCGTAGCGGTTGAGGACTGGATCGTAGGCAAGGATCGAATAGGTCTCCTCCGGGGGCACCGTCACTTGGAAGGTACCGATCGCCGTCGATCGACCGCGGTTAATAAAGACGCTGTCATCGGGGAATTCGATCTCGAGTAAGTAGTAGAGCTGTCGATCCGCGGCCGGGAATCGGTCGATCATTTCCTGATTGAGAGTTTCGTATGCGAATTCGATCTCCTCGAACAGTCCATCGTAGGATTCGATGAGTTCAGGGACTGGCTGGAGTTGCTGGTCGAGGAAATTGCAAGCGTCCAAAGCCTCAAGACTCGGCCCGAGTAGCATCTGGATCTCAGCCGGAGTCAGCATGCGGTCTCCACCTCCGCCCCCGACAACCCCAACTCCGCCACCTTGTCCCGCCGCTTCGAGACCGTTGAGGGTCTCTTGAAGTGTATTGAGCGCTAGACAAGTCGCGGTCACCCCAAGGTTGTTCACGGCGTTGTTGACCGCTTCGACAACTGCGATGAGTTCGTTGAGGAGAGCATTGAGCCCGGGAAGAAATCCCTCGCAGGCGGGCCGAGCCCAAGAGGGAACACAATCGGCATCGATGCCGCATAGGTTGGTGACCACCCCGACAACTCCCTGGACACACTGGAGTGCCGTTTCGGCCTTGGCCAGCGGCCCTTGGGTGTCATTGACGCAAGATAGTAAAGTGAGAATCGTCCCCTTGAGCGCGTTGGCCGTCTGAAAGATGGCGTTGGCCTCACCCAGCGAGATTTCACCACTCTGAAGTTTGCTCACGAGTTGAGATACCTTGGCCGCGAGATCGGTCACCTTGGCCGCGATATTCGCGATGCATTCGAAGACCTTGCCGATCTTGAGGATCCCTTTGCCGCACTCGTAAGCCTCTTGTACCGCGTTCTGTAGGGTCAGCAGAAAGTCGGAGAAATCGAAGTCGCAATCCGCGTCATCGTCGTCGGGGTCGGGATTTGGGTCGGGCTCATCGTCGTCGTCATCGTCGTCATCGTCATCTTCATCGTCGTCAGAGTCGGGATCGGTACTACATCCACCCCCGCCCCCCGAGCCGAGATTGGGTGCGTGCCAACCCGGCGCTATAAGGCCCGTTCCCGGAAGAGATTCAACGAACTGCCCATCGTCACTCACTCGAAGTGGACCGACGACAATCCACATGCCGCGGTCGTGATCAAAGCTCCAGAGCGCGCTCTCGTCGCCGGGCTCGAGCAGTTTTCCAGTATCTGGGTCAGGAAGATTGGGGAAGCGAACCGGTACGGGGGTATCAAAATTGGTGGGCGCCAAGTCACCGGGGCTGTTACCCGCAGTCTGCACCGTAATCACCAATGGAAAGGTCACTCCAAAATCGGGCGTACCGGGCAGCCGATCGAATGGCACCGGCGCGATCCCAACCGACCCCCCGCGAGTACCGTCGTTAGCAAAAATCGTATCGGCGGGAACGGTGAGTTGGACGCCGTCGAGCTCGGGAAACTCAGTAAGCGTGGTCGGCGAGAAAGTCACCGTAGTCTCTTGGGTTTGGCTGACGGGCTGAAGTGCGTCGGCCGGAATCAACGGCAGGAAGATATCCCCGACATTGAGCTCGTTCCCCGCGCTGGTGATAAAGGCCTTGCCGACATTCGGATAATAGGAGCCGTCTCCGGGAGTCTGAGTCGACGTCCCTCCATCGATGTGGACAAAAAACCGACCGACCGGAGCCGGATCCATACAAAAGTTGCCCATATTGTCGGTGACCGCGCTAAAGGCTCCACCCGAACCATCGACGGTGATCGTCACGCCTTCGAGCGGGGTGTTCACCCCCATCGGCCCAAACTCGGATGCGAATACGCGCCCGACCATCGTGGTTCCGGGAAAAGCCGAGAGGGTCAGTGTGCGAAAAACGAATCGATACCGACCCCCGGGCAGCCCGTCCGCATCAGCGTCGACGAAACGACCCTCCGCGTCTCGAATCAAATTCCCGTCGATCGTGACCGGGATCTCGGCGTTTGCGGGGACAGGGATCGAATAGAACATGTTGACCCGCATGCGGTCGGAAGAGACGACTCGCAAAGCCGGCAGCACAAACCCACCAAACCGCGCGTAAACGCTCTCTTGATCAATCGTATTCGGATCGATCGGCTGATCGAACTCGATCGTCGTTTCACGAGTCAGCGCCACAAAAGCCTCGCCGGGACTCGGCGAGGTCGAGACGACTTTTGTCAGCGGTCGGACCGGAGGCCCCGACTGGCCAGAAGCCCAGCTCGAGCACAAAAGAAACAGAAGCGAGACAAGGCAAACCTTCGCAGAAGCCATGAGGGTCTCTCTCTAGAGAAGTATGGAAGTATGAGTCTTATGCTGCACCGAAATGCCAGCACCGAGCCAGCCCGCCCAGACTGACTCACTTAGCCGCCCACCCAAGAAGTCGCTCGATCGAGGTAGCGCTATTGCCGCTCGTCAACGCCAGGAAAAAGCCTGAACTCGTGACGGCAACTCAACCGCACCACCCCACCGGAAAAACTCCGCAGACAGAGCGCTAGCAGCCAGGCCGCAATCCACGCCTCGTCGGGGTCAATCAATTCAAATTCTTGGAAAACGGTCAAAACAACACAGCCCACCACATCTCCGGAGGACCCACCAAAGACAATCCTCTGAAGGCCTTACGACGTTAGCCCGCATTATTCATGAGCCCGCTGCTACTTAGTCGTCAGACGACTTGATAGATCGCCTCCGGTCGTACCCGTCCCTCTTCCTTGCGAGCGAACGCCTGACGACTTCTCGCGACGCGGTTCACGAACAATGCGGGCTAGCCCGAGTTGTTCATGAGCCCGCTACTGCGAAGTTGCAAGGCGTCCGCTCGCGGCGTCAGA
>CAYZYD010000220.1:0-2010 GCA_964482505.1 uncultured Planctomycetia bacterium
ATCGATTTATTGAATACAGTTCTGATTGGTTTGGTGATCATCTCCCTTGAAACGCTTTCCCGCTTTCGACCCTCCCGAGTATCTCGATTGGTCTCGAGACCCCGAAGTCATGGCCCAATACTCCTCATGCATTGAGGAGGACGCAGATCTCAAGCGTCGGGTTGCTGAGCTTGAGACCAAGGACTTCGAACAGCTCTATCGTTCGCTCATCAGAAGCCGTCTCTACGACATCACTTTGAAGCGTTGGGTGCGCACCGGAGTCCTGACAAAGGCCTGGCTTGGAGTCGGAGAGGAAGCGGTGACCGTGGGTGCCCTTTTTGCGCTCGCTTCCGACGATCCGGTCGGGCCGATGATTCGCAATCAAGCCGCTGCGTTTGAGAAAGGCATCTCGCTCGCCGATTGCTTTAAGGTCTACCTAGCCACGGGAGATACGATTACTCAAGGACGCGATCTCCATATCGGCGACGTCGACCATCATGTCGTGAGTCCGATAAGCCACGTCGGTGATTTGGTGCCCGTCATGGCTGGTTACGCTCTCAGTTTTCAAATCCGCGGCGAGGCGAGGGTCGCGCTAACTTGGTGCGGTGAGGGAGCGACGAGGACGGGGGCCTTTCACGAGGGCCTTGCCCTCGCAGCTCAGCTCAGGCTTCCCCTTATCGTGGTCGTGCAGGATAACCAAGTAGCACTTGGCACTCGCAAAGAGGAGCGCTTCGAGCGGGCTCTTAGAAGCACCGCCAAGAGTCACGGAGTCCCTGGGCTTGAGTGCGAAGGGAACCACGTCCTCGACGTATTTGGGACGATCGCTCAGGCTCGAGAGCTGTGTCTAGGTGGCGAAGGTCCCGTGGTGGTCTACACAAGGACTTTTCGGATGGGGGGGCACGCGACTCATGACGAGCGTGAGGCGCGAGAACTCTTCGACTCGAGCGAATTTGCCTACTGGGGAAAACGCGACCCGATCGGATGCTTTGAAGAATACCTCGTCGAGAGCGTGGGGGTCGATCGATCTGCGCTCGAAACCTGGGAGGCCGAGGTCAACCAGGAAGTCGAAACCGCGGCCCGCGAAGCGCAAGATTCATCCGTCCAGTTTCCCCCCGAGCCCGAGGCGCTCCTCAACTCCTGAGGAGCCGCTCAAAGCGGGCGGAGGAGGCGACGCGGCGGATTATTGAATCGAGAAGCTCGTTCCGCACCCGCAGCTGCTCGAGGCGTTTGGATTCTCGAACACAAACCCGCGACCGATCAAGCTCTCCTGAAAATCGACGACGGTCCCCTGCAGGAAGAGATAGCTCTTCGGGTCGACGAAGAGCTTGACGCCTTCGTCATCAAACGTCTTATCTTCTGGTTTGGAAGATTCGACAACGTCCATGCCATATGACATCCCCGCGCAACCACCCCCCTTGACGTAGAGGCGTAGGCCTCCCTCGGGGCCGTGCTCGTTCTCACTAAGGAGTCGACGAATCTCCTTCTTGGCGCTCTCTGTGATCTGAATCATCGAAGCCTCCGATCTGGTTATCTCGAGCAGTAACGTCAAAAAAGGGCCGAAGCTCGGTCCTCGAGCTCCGACCCTATTGTAGGTTCGCCTTTATCTCTAGCGAAGATTCCAGAGACGAGCCGTACGCTTCTGGCCGTCTGACTCGCAGCTCGGCTTCACAAGCTTTGCCTTTCGAACGACGGGCGTCTCAGCGCAGCTCGTCGATTTTTGGCAACTCTGCGTCTCGCTCGCGCAGGGCTTGACCTTTTTTACGACGAGGACTTGCTGCGGAGAGCCTTTGACCCAGGTCTTAAGGTTCGCAAAGAACGAGTCGATTGGGCACGCGTCACTGCAAGAGAGTTTGATCTTGACGCGCTTCGATGAGCATTCCTCTTTCGCCGAGCAGTTCGGGGTCGTCACCTTCTGGGTTGAGCAACTCGAGGCACAGGACTCTTTGTTAGCGACCGGTGCGCCCTTGGAGCAGCTCGAAGCGCAGGACTTCTTGTTAGCGACTGCGGTGCTTTTTGACTTGCAGCAGCCCG
>CAYZYD010000220.1:2110-6899 GCA_964482505.1 uncultured Planctomycetia bacterium
AGTCCTTAGCGGCGACGGGTGACTTGGAGCAAGCGCTCTTGCAGGACTTGTTGGCGACGGCCGAAGTTTTGTCGCAGCTCGAAGCGCAAGATTTTTTGTTAGCGACAGGAGCCGCCTTGGAGCAGCTCGAGGAGCAGGACTTTTTGTCGGCGACAGGAGCACCCTTGGAACAACTCGAAGCGCAGGACTTCTTGTTGGCGACGGCGGCGCCTTTGGACTTGCAGCAGCCCGAGTCCTTAGCGGCGACGGGTGACTTGGAGCAAGCGCTCTTGCAGGACTTGTTGGCTACGGTCGCAGCCTTGTCGCAGCTCGAAGCGCAGGATTTCTTGTCAGCAACCGGAGTCTTTGAACAGCTCGACTCGCAGGATCCCGCACTGACCGGGCTTTCAATGCCGAGGAGCGTGTGCAGTTCCAGCAACTCTTGCTTGAGCGCGGCAAAGTCTTCGCTTACTCGATCGAGTCTCGTGTTCAAGTCTCCGATAGTGAGTTGGGTCGAAGTATTCGTTTCTGCGTACGCTGTGGACAAACAGCCCACCGCCAACAACAGCGCTATAAGTTTGGCAAAGCGCATGTGGCTTATCCTCCTAGGTCAATGACAGGTCGGATTCGATCGAACCGAATCCAGTGTCAATTTGGGTTGGGATCAAGGAGTGATCCAGAAGCGGGTCTCGTGACTCTAACCATGGTTGCTGAACAAGTCCGCTAACCATGTCTGCCATGTCCGGCAGTTTTGGGACCGACAGGGTCCCCCATTCTCGTCATTAAAAGGATCAGCCTTCTGAAAGACTGACTGAGCGGGAACGTGCCTCGAGGCGCGGAACGTGAGTTAACGTTCTATCGTGTCTCGATCAGTTCCCGGTTCTCTACTCTTCTTTATGGTAATCGGTTTACTGGATTCGAGCTATGACCTTTTTCTCGCGTTCAGGCGGAGCCCACCGCCCGCCGAGAGGCCCTGACCGTGAGGGGTTACGAACGGGCCCCGGGGAATTCGAGATCCGAGCAAGTTGAGATTTCGTCTTCAGCGAAGGCCTCGAAGTCGCTTGACGAGTCCCGCCAGGCGTACCGCTAGATACTCCACTTCGGCCGAGCCAGTGCTTCGGCCAAGACCAATTCTGATCGAACTCTCCGCCTGCTCTCGAGATAGACCAATTCCCCTCAAAACGTGAGAGGGTTCGATTTCGGCGCTCGTGCAGGCTGAGCCGGAGGAGAGCGCGCATTCGGGGAGCGCCATCAGCAGCTGAGAGCTCTCGACGCCCCGAAAACGGACACTGGTGAGCCCGGGCAATCCTTCCGCCGGCGGCTGGTTGAACTCGATTTCACTAATCAGATCTTTGAGAAGCGTTCGCAGGGTCTGGTCGAGGCCTTGGAGGCGTTCGCGCTCCCGCTCCTGGCATTCCGAGTAGAGCTCGCACGCTTTGCCAAATCCGACGGCGAGGGGGACGGGAAGCGTCCCTGAACGCAGACCGTTTTCGTGTCCGCCTCCGAACTGTCTCGGTCTGAGCCGTGGACGAGAGCGACTCCGGTCGCGACGAATCCAGAGCGCTCCGATTCCTTTCGGTCCGTAGATTTTGTGGGCAGAAAAGGAAGCGAGATCGACGGGCATTTCTGCGAGGTTCAGTGGGACTTTACCGAGCGCTTGGACTGCATCGGTATGAACGAGGAAGTTGCCCGTTCTCCAAGTTTCGCGGAGCCCGTCGAGCTCTTGAACGGTTCCGATCTCATTGTTTGCGAGCATCAAAGTGATGAGCGTCGTGTCACTTGTGATGGCTTCGAGTACTCGGTCGATCGGAATGAACCCATGCGGTCCCGGTTTGATCAGCGTCACTTGCCAACCCCGCCTTTGGCATTGTTCAAGAGGATCAAGCACGGCCCGGTGTTCGAGCGGCGATGAGATGATATGCCCCGGGTTGGGTGCGGCTGAGGCGAGTCCGAGGATTGCTAGGTTGTTCGATTCTGTCGCCCCACTCGTGAAGACGATCTCGTCGGCCTTCGCCCCGATCAAATGGGCTACTTGATCGCGCGCTTTGTCAACCGCCTCCTTCGCCTCCCAACCGAAGGGATGAGTGTTGCTCGCTGAGTTTCCGAACTTCTCACTGAGGTAGGGGAGCATCGACTCGACGACTTGCGGGTCGACGGGGGTCGTTGAGTTGTGATCAAAATAGAGGGGAAATCTCACTGACGGCTGTCCTATTTCTGCCTGGTGTGGTTCTCTCCGGTCAGCTTCGGATCTCGTGGTTCCGGGCTCGGCTGACCTCGCTTGGTCCCCCTTGACTTCGAAACTCAGGACCTTTGGATGCGACCGACGGATCGAATGGTCGGCGCTCGGAGTGTCGATCCGAAGTGTTCAACCGCTGGCGCGGTTGAGACGATGCCAGCGGGGCCGGGGAGAGCAGTTTTGCTCCGTCGACTCCATCGTCTCGCTGGCATGGTTTTATGGGACTTCGACGATGAAAGCACCAATTTGGCCGCCAAGACGACCGATACCTCGAGGAATCCATTCAAGCGTTGGCGTCGTCGGCAGACCGCAAAGCTTCTCAAGCTGTTGATTCCGGTCGTCGGGCTCTTGCCGTTTCGTCTCTCCCGGCCGTTGGGAAAGACTCTCGGTGCGGTCGTCTGGTGGGTATCACCTACCTTGAGGCGACGAGTCCTCGGGCAGATGGAACTCGCCTTGGGAGAGATTTCGACCGTGAGTGATCGACGTCGGTGGGGGCGACGGTGTTCGGCCCACTTTGCGACATTCTTTCTCGAAGCCGCAATCTTTCAGCGGCTCGGTTGGTCGGGAATGCTCCGGACGATCCCGATCAAAGGGTGGGACGAGGCTTTCCGGCAGTCGGAAACGCTTCGCGAGGCAGGTCGTGGGCTCATTTGGATCGTCCCTCACCTCGGGAACTGGGAAGTTGTGGGCGCCTTCGGATCTCACTTCTGGGAGGAGACCGCGTGCGTGGCGAAGCGTTACCGCGTCGAGGGGTATCAGCAGATCGCTGAGGACTCGCGGCGCCGGTTGGGGCTCAATGTCGTTTATCAAGATGGGTCGATTCGAGAGTTATTTCGCGTCCTTCGGCAAGGGGGCGTCATCGGACTGCTGCCCGATGTCGACGCGCACCGGCTCCCCGGAATCTTTGTGGAGTTTCTCGGGCGACAAGCCTACACCGTCGAGAGCCCAGCCAAGCTCGCCCTTCAGTCGGGAACTCCTCTGATGGTTGCCGCCTGTGTCAGAGAGGGCCGAGGGTTTCGGTTTGTGCACGGGCCCCCGATTCGTCCGGAGGAGTTCCGGCCGGCGGCTGGATCGGGAAAGTCGGGGTCCCAGGCGGCGGCCAAACGACTGACGAGAGCTTGGCTTGAGGACGTTGAAGACGTGGTGCGGCGATTTCCCGATCAGTGGGTCTGGATGCATCGCCGCTGGCATTCCACCCCCGACTCGGTTGAGCGCCGACGCCAGCGAGCGCAAGAACTTCAACGATCGCAATCTGAGACGATTTCGGGCGGTTGATAGCTGCCTTTGAAAAAACTGCTTTCGAGTAGGGCTTGCGAGATAGGGAGATGCTCGGGGGCGGTCGCCAGTGTGCGCGGGGTCCTTTGTGCCCAATAAACTCTGGGGTGGATACCGGGCTTTGTGTGACCAATCTAGCGTTGAGTGGCACTTGAGAGCTACCATGACTCCGCGATAATGCTCACACCCAGCTGGGTCCTCAGCTCTTTGAGGCCGCTGCCTACCGCTTTATCACCAGCTGCTCTGTGTTTTTTGAACCGCGTCGGTCGGCGCCAAAGATCGGAGTCACCATGCTTCTTGCGATCGTCTTACTCATCGTCGGGTCGGGCGGGGTTACCGAGACGCCCAAGCCGGCTGGAGCGGCTCGTTACTTTGAATTCGAACAGAATACCGACGACGACGCTGCGGGTGACAAAAAGAAGCCGCCGCTCCAATGGAAGCGAGACCGGGGACAAGAGGTCTTCGACGAGGGCCGAGAGGCGTTTAACAAGAATGACTTCTTGCAAGCAAAGAAGGAATTCAAGTCAGCGCTAAGGCTCGCGAAGAACGACGACACCAAAGAGGTCTGCAAAAGCTGGTACCAGGCGTCGATTGGGGGCATCTTTCTCGATCGACTCGAGAAGATCTTTGAGCAGCCTCGGAAGCGTCCCAAGGTTCTCGGCGAGGCCGAGGAGCAGTTCGATAGATACAGGGGGACTCCGATAGAAGCGCGTTATCAAGCATTCCTCAAGGATAAGCAGGGAAAGCTATACCATGTGCTAGAGAACTTCGAGAATGTGAGTAAGCGCTATTCAAAGAAGTACGGAAAGACGTTCGTCGATAAACCGGAGGACGTTCGGGAAGGGCGGCGGGCGATTCGGTGGAAGCTTGAGGGGCCAACCGCCCAGCTCAAGGTTCCCGCGGTGCCCAAAGATCTCTCCGAATTTTATTCGATAGTGTTTTGGATCAAATTCGAGAAGGGTCGTCCTCCGTACAAAGCGATCTTTGTCGCAAGTGGCAGATCGAACCAAAACAACCAGGCCGTCGAGAATATTTTCTTTCAAGACTTGAAGGCCGTCACCAAGTGGACCCGAGTCGAGTTACCGCTGGCTGAGTTTAGTGTTCAGGGAAACGCCTCTTGGGACCGCATCGAGGACTTCAAGCTCTACTTTGAGGGCAACCGGAAGGGCGAGTTGCTGGTCGACCAGATTTGCCTCGTCAAGAAAACCAAGTAGGTAAAAAGAAAACAAGCCCCTCGAAGAGGGGCTCTAGCAGCCCGTTGAAAAACTCATTCCGCGCGGGAGGCCGAGCTTCCTTCGC
>CAYZYD010000221.1:0-6897 GCA_964482505.1 uncultured Planctomycetia bacterium
AGTTTTTCAACGGGCTGCTAGGCGGAGTTCTTTAGAAACTGCGTAGGGAGTTGCGACGCAAACATGCGCCGATTCCTGGCAAAGGCAAACCTTGACTGAAGAAACTTCAAAGTATGCTTGTAGTGAGGACGACTGACGGGACTACAAAAAGCTGGGCGCTTACGAACTTGCTTTGGAAACCGACGGAAACGTTTCGCCACAGAAAACCCCTTCTAGTTTCGCAGCGTACTGAGTCGTGCCCGGGGCAAACCCAACCCCGCCTCGCGAAGCGATCGGCGTAGGTTGCGCTTGAGCCCCGCTGACTTGCACGACTCGATGAAATGATGTCTTCGGTGAGTTAAGAGTCGAAGTCGCCCTGTGAGAAAATAGGAGAAAGGCGACCCAAGGCGGGTTTCTGATCTGATTCGGGGAGGCGAGCCGCGGTGCAATCGAATCAGAACGGAGACCTCCGATCGATCGTTTGCAGGCTTGATAACTCGTGAGCCTGGTGAGACACGAGATCACTCGCAAGACTCAACGGGCTCCGATAAGACGCGGTGGGGATTCCGAAGCAAGTGGTATGAGGTCGCTCAATAAGACGACGATCAGCGAGACGAGACTGAGAGAAGCGACGAGCCAGCTCGCTCGCGAGGGAATAACGCGTTACCCGCGGGAGCAGGCTTTTGGCTCTCAGCCCCAAGAAGAGTTTCGGTTTCGATCGCTCCACTATGTCCGGCAATCTCGCCTTTCATCGGGGAAGCAAAGATACAGAGTCTGGCGAAAGGACCCGATCCGTTCGGGGCTCCGCACACGCTGACTTAAAGCGTATCGGTCATCGGCCGAATCAGCTTGAAGCAACTCAGCCCTGTTTGCCTAACTCTCGACGCGAACGGCCTCAAAGAATCGCGCGCTGGCTTGATTCGTCCGCTGGTATTGAATCGTGCGCTGGCTTACCAGAACCGAAAACTCTCGGCGTCTCGCAGACGTCGACTCAGCCAGAGAACCGAGCGCACGCCTCTTTAGCCAACCACCCCGGGATCAAACATCCGGACGGGGATCGTGCTAAATCGTCAAACGTCGTTATCGAGGGTGACCCAGGTCAACCCTCCCGAAGTCCCGTTCCAAGGTCGATCGGCGCTTCGTACTCGCATGGGATTGACGATCATGCAGGAGATGGGTCGACCCGGGAAGAAGTCCGGGAACTCAACGAATTGGGTTGAGTCGTCGCTGTCGTCTTCGTTTTCGTTTTCAAAACTCGCGCGTGAGAAATCGCCGTGATCGCAGTCGAGGACTCCTTCCCCGAAGTCCGTCGTCGAATAGAGCAGCGGTTGGGAGGGGTTCGACGAGCTCTCCTTCTGACTCTTAGGTTGATCGTCGGAGGGGATAATCTTTTCCAGCATGCCGAGGAGTTTGAGGATGTGCTCGATCAGGAGCTGCTTTTTGAGTAGCTCTTGGTAGCGATCAGCCATCGGGACCTTTCTACCTGTACCCTGCTGAGTCTCCCGATTGGGGCCCCGATCGATGTTGGACTTCCCGCTAAGAAAATCTCGACTAGTGAGGCTCAAACGGGCCACGAGGAATGACTCCCCGCAGCGCTCAAGAGGGTTGAGTGCTGGGGCGGCGTAGATCCTGCGCAGATCCCACGGTGACGACCCAATGGCGCGCGCTCGAGGACGTGAGCGCAAAACCGCGGCACCGAAGAACCGAACAAGAAGCTCGGCGGGTGGGTTTTGAAAGAGGCATGTTCAAAGCCCCGTTTCGCGTGTTACTATATCGGGCTTTATTTCAAGCTCAACAACTCCAGGCCCCAGAAGCAACAATTTCTGATATTTATCTGGCGCCCCTCTCTTAACGATTTCTTAAATCGCGGGCATTGCCTATCCTTCGATTTCCCGAGGACAACACGCTCGACTCGACCCTTCGGCGCCTTAAAGAAACGGATACGGTTATGGCGACTCCGGAACAGTGGAAGACGACTCGAATCGCGCTGAAGTGGTGCGCGCGGACTAGCCATCGACGATGGAATCTCGTCGGTGAGTGCGTTTTAGCCCGAGGACATGAGAAGGCCTACGATCTCGAAGCGGGTCAGAAGCTCATCGGCATTCACCGCAACCGCAACCACTGTGAGTCGATGAATATCTGTCTCCAAGAAGATCCGATCCGCTTTTGGGACCTCGTTTATAAGTACTGGCGCGCTCGTGGTCCGCACGACGGAGTCAGCCGCGAGACGATCGATCTCGACGAGTACCGCGACGAACTCGAGAAGTAGTACGAAAGTCAGTCGCTCGACTTCTTGCGGGCGACGACTCGCTTGAGCGGCGAGAGCAGAACCTCGTCGACCACGGTGCCAGCCCTCATCGCGAGCGTATCGGCGATGACCCGAGCGACGTCTTCGGGTTCGATCGCGTTTTCGGGTTCGGGACCCGGAGCAAACTCGAGCGAATCAAACCAAGGTGTTCGCACTGGTCCCGGGTGGACGATAGAGATGTGGACGCCGCTCCCCTGACACTCCTCGCGCAAAGCGAGCGCAAACCCGCGCAAGCCGAACTTGGCCGCGCAGTAGATCGCTCCCTGCTTCCCGCCTCGCCAGGCCGCCTCCGATCCGACAAAGATCAATCGACTCTCGTCGCGCTTCTTGAGGTGGGGCAGCGCCGCGCGCGCAAACAACACATGGCTCTTGAGATTGATATCGAGTCCGGCTTCGATCTGGCTCGCAGAAAGCTGCTCGAGGTAGCCGAAGATCGGGGCGCCAACGTTTGAAACGACGGCTTCAAACGCACCGAGCTATCTCAAGAGCTTATCGAGACGTTGGTCGAGGCCAGCCCCGGAAAAGTCGAACTTAACCGCTTCGAAGTCGCGGTGCTCAGGACCGGTTCCTCTTCGGCTAAGTCCGACGACTCGGTGACCCCGCTCGAGCAGCTCGGCACTCGTTGCGTACCCGATCCCACTCGACGCTCCGCTGATCAATACTCGCACTCGAGTCTCTCCTCTATCTCCAAAAATATGACGGCGTACAACCCGGACACTACTGCTTAAATGACTCGACCGACTTGGGTGGATATCTAAAGATCTTCTCGGCGGGCAACCGGTCGCTGACCAGCGCCTCGACTCGATCGATAAGGCTCTCCTCCAGCTCGGCCGGGTAGGCCGCAATACTCTCTCGTGAAGTCACCGGATAAAAGAGCGGCTCGTCGGGATAGAGCTGTTCAATCCGTTTGTACATAGCCTGCGGGAAGCGCATCGCCCCCAGCGTGACCGAGTGAACTCGCTCGGTGGGGACGGCGGCAAAAAAGTCATCGATGAGCTTTCGGTACTGCTTTTCGACCTCGGGGGAGGCGAGGATCGGATCGAGCCGGAGGCCGACCAGCCAACCGCGACTCGCGAGCTGACGGATCGCCTGCAGTCGCGCCGCGACGGGAGGGGCCTGGTGCTCAACCGCTTCCGCCACGGCACTCGGGCTCAAGCTGTAGGCGACGACGACTCGGGGATGGACCTCGGTGGCGAGCAGCTCTGAGATCTTGACGCTCTTCGTGCGCAGCTCGAGCCAGCTTCGCTCGAGCGATCGAAACCAAGGCAGCAAGTCGCGAGCAAATCCGGTGACGGCTTCGAACGCGAGCGAATCGCAATCGTAGCCCGAAAAGAACATCGCCTCTTCACGCTTGTCGATCTTCTCGAGCTCTCCAAAAAATTCTTCGAAGTTCACAAAGACTACGTACGCGGCCGATCGGTACATGCCCTGAAGAAAACAGTATCGACAGTCGTAGGCGCAGTTGAGCATATGCGAAAAGTAGTAATTCTGAGGCTGCCCGAGCCCGTAGCCGGGCGGAGTCTCGTGCACCAGTCCCTGCCGCTTCTCGGCGAGGATCAGGGCGGGCCGGCGTTTCTGTAGCCGGAAGTTCTGTCGGTGACGGTTAAAGACTTCGGGGTAGCGATCGATCTCAACCGTCTGCGCTCGCGGAAAACGAGCCCGGATCGACTCGACCCGCGGGTGCGCGCTGACAGCTTTCTCGATAAAGATCTGCTCGATCAAAACGTCAACCCACGGTTTGAAAGCCAATCGACCCGCGAGAGCAGATCGTCGAGTCGGACGATCACTTCGCGCGCCGACGCAGCCCCGGCGAGGGCCGCGTCGATCTGCGCCGGCGAACGACTGAGCTCGCACTTGCGCAGCAGTTTTCTGAGTCGGTGTTTGAGTGTACCGCTAAAGCGGAAGCGCGCTTCGAGCTCGAAGGCTGACTTCGGAACGCGTTCGAGGGACGCGGCTAATCGCGCGAGACCGGCGAGCTCCCGAATCAACTTCTCTACGGGCTCGAGCGTCGCGCCGAGCAGCGTTCTTACTTCGTCGCGACTCGGCCGGCGAGCCGGCGCGGTGCGGTTATCCGAAACGACTTTGAGACTCTGGATCAACTCGGTCGAGCTGAACTGAAGCGCCGCCGACCAGAATCCGCTCGCTTCCATGTCGAAGAGTGCCGGCTCGCTAAAGCGCGTCTCGGGCTCGGTGACCGTGACGAGCGGTGCGAACTCGATCGGTACTCCAAACGGAGTGACCGCGTAGAGTCTCTCGAGTCCGGGCCCTCGAACCGATTCGACCAACCGGATCGCCCCGGGTTCGAACTCCCCGTGACCCGCGATACCGAGGTTGAGCCAGGCCCGCGTCGCGTCCGATTGACCCGCAACCCAACCCACCGCGGTCGCCGCCCCGACGTGACCGACTCCGGTTACGACGAGCTCGATCGGGCACTCAAAAGCTTCGCCACGGTAGAACGGGAAGGGAGTTTGGGCGTTGAGTTCGAGCCCATAGGCGGCGACAAATACTTGCGCCTCGGCCTGGAGCGCGGAGACGATCGCGACGGCGTGCGGGGACGGGCCGCAGTCCTTCAAGGATTCCTCATTCATCGTTCAAAGCTGCAGCCATCGTTCAAGTCATTGCCATCGTTCAAGGATATTAGCAGCCTGCATTGTTCATGAACCGCGTGGCGAGAACTCACGACTCGTGACCTTGGCCTGCGAACGAACCTTGCGACGGAACGAGGCCGGCCCATACTGGCCGTTCGCCGGCGCAAGCGCGCGATCTCTCGCGCGCAGAGCGTACCATGTTCAAGCGCCACCCACAGGAACAGAGATAGAGTGACCCCCCTTTTTGAAAGTTGACCTTCTCTACCAAGGGCTCCTCGCCTCTCCGGCGAGCTGGGCGCGCGTCGGGCGCGCGCTCGTCGAGCAATTTGGCGACCTCGGGCTTGAGGTAGCCGCGGTCAAGACGCGCGGATTCCTCTACGCCGACGAGTTTCGCCCCGACGTCCCCGAACTCGAAGCGGCGCAACTCGACAAGGTCGCCGCGCGCTTCGGGCTCGGTTTTCTGCATCCTCCGCTGATCGCGCGGCTGCGCGGTCGAGCTCGACAGAATCTCTTTGTTTGGGAGGCTACCCGCGTCCCCCCCGCTTGGATCGAGTCGTTTGAGCGGGCGGCCGTGCGAGTCCTTGTGCCGAGTCAGTTCACCAAATCGGCGCTCGTTGGTAGCGGACTCGAGCCGGAGCAGATCCGAGTCATCCCCTACGGATACTCAGAGGGTTGGCCCGAAGCGGTCGCGAGCGAGCGCGCTCTAAACCGCCCGAGCGATCGTTTTGAAATCCTGAGCGTCAGCGCTCCGCACCACCGCAAAGGGATTCGCGAGTTGCTCCTCGCCTACCGCCTAGCCTTCGCGCCGCAAGATCCCGTGAGACTGACGATCAAGACCACCTACGATCCGAGCGGGCGCCCCCACCCGTTTGAAATCGAATCGTGGGACCACCTGCTCAAAGTGTGCGGCCCTTTCGACTCGGGTCCGCTAGTTCGCTTGATCGTTGGGGCCACGAGCGCAGAATCGCTCGCGAAACTCTACGCCGAAGCCGATCTCTACTCTGCCCCGAGTTGGGGCGAGTCTTTTGGGCTCGCCGTACTCGACGCGGCCGCCGCGGGGATACCCTGCGTCGTGACCGGTTGGAGTGGGCCGACCGAGTTCCTGCCCGCTGGTCCGGATCAATTGCCCTTCGAACTCGCAAACGACTCCCGGGCTCTCTACGAGTCGGTGCCCGGAGCGGAGTGCGCGATCCCCGACGTCGACTCGCTCGCTGAGCGGTTGCGCTTCCACTTCGAAGCGCGCGCCGAGTCGCGCGAGATCGGAAGGCGACTCGCAGAAAGCGTCGCGCCCCTGACTTGGAAGCGTACTGCCAGCGAGATCATCAAATCATTTACCGAGATCGAGAGGGAATGATGCTGAATCGCTTCCGAGTCAAGCCCTGGTGTCTGGTCGCCTTCACGCTCGCTAGCTGCTCGCTCAACCGAACCGAAGAGGAGCTCAGTGCTCGGCCGATTCCCGCGGCCCTGAGCGTGGTAACCGACGAGATTGAACGGGTTCCCGGCGTGGCGGTCATCGATCTCGAAGCCCCCGCGGAAGCACCGGTCATCTGGATCCGGGAAATTGCGAGCAAGAGCGCGCAGTCCGAAAGCCTCACCGAGCGCGAGCTCTTCTCACTCGACAATCGGGGTTGGATCACCTCTCGCGATCGGGACGGTTTGCTGATTCGGCACAAACCGAGCGAACTCGCTCGCAAGCAACTCATCGACGAGACGCTGGCCGCGCTCCCCGCGGCCTCCAGCCGCGACCTGCACGAGACCGCCCCACCCGAAATCGATCGACCGACCTACTGGCTCGGATACCGGTTACCCCAACTCCGCGTCGACTATTTCATCCCCATGCAACCCGCCCCAAACCTCAAGCCCGAAGCGAGATTTTTAGACCGCCTTCTCCGCGACAAGATCGATCATCTCCTCAGCCGCGCCGAAGCTCGGATTCCGACCAAGCCCAAGCGACCGAGCCGGGAGAATTAGCAGCCCGCCCGAAAACTCATTCCGCGCGGGAGGCCGAGCTTCCTTCGCCCA
>CAYZYD010000222.1:0-6881 GCA_964482505.1 uncultured Planctomycetia bacterium
GATCAAGTCCATACCGCTCGGCCCGTCCGAGATAACTGAGTTGCGTGCGCGGATCGAGTTCGGTCGACATACGGTGGATCAAGATCTTCTTGACCCGCTCGATGCACTCAGCGTAACAGGGCCGGTGATAACGTCGCTCGCTCTCCCACTCGAGCACAGCCTGATACCAATAGAGCGCTTCGAAGTAGCCCTTCTGCCGTTCGAAAGCCTCCGCCACGAGGAAGGCCGCGTCGATGCGCTCCTCGGGCTCGAGATATTTTTCGAGGAAGAGCAGCGGCGACTCTTCGAGACTCTTGAGGATCAGGAGCGCCTCTTCCCGATCTTCTTTGAGCAAGTAGAAAAGGATCGAGCGCGCAACGTCGACGGGACGCTCCGACTCGGTCACATGCCGTAGCTTCGAGTGGCGAGGTTCGAGCCGTTCGAACGCGTGGAGCGCGCGATCGTAGGTCGCGCGTCGATCGGGGTCACTCAAGATCTCGTAGGCGACCATGACCGCGTCGAGCTTCTCGGGCGCTAGACTCCGGGCGGCGTTCTCCCCCGTCTTGTCGGGGTGCAACTCGAGAAGACGTTTTCGAAACGCGACGCGGATCTCGCGCTCAGAAGCAGTGCGGTGAACCTGGAGGATATCGTAGTGGTCGACGTTCACGGACTTGCCGCCTCGGGCGAGCGTTCGACGATAACGGTGACCGGGCCGTCGTTGACGAGCTCCACAGCCATATCCGCGCCGAAGAGCCCGGTCTCGACCCGTTCGACGCCCGCCCGTCTGAGAGCGGTGACAAAGGCTTCGACGAGTGGTTCGGCCAAGGCCCCGGGGGCAGCGAGCGCAAAACTCGGTCGTCGCCCCTTTTCGCATTGTCCGTAGAGCGTGAACTGCGAGACGACGAGGGCGGCGGCGCCCAATTCGATAAGCGAACGATTCATCTTGCCTTCGGCATCTCGAAATATACGAAGCCCCGCCGCTTTGCGGGCGAGCCAATCGGCTTCTTGGGGGCCGTCGCCTGACCCGCAACCGACGAGTATCAGCAGTCCGGCGCCAATCTCGCCGACCACGCGATCCTCAACGCGAACCCGAGCTTCACTCACGCGTTGAATTACGAGACGCACTGAAACTCCTGAGTTATCGGAAGCCGCCGCGGTGGCGAAGCGGAGTCTTCCTCCAGGCGACAGAGTTGCCGCAACCGGCCAGAGTTGCCGAATGAAAAACCGAGGGTATTGAGGACAAACAGTGACAGCACGCAAGTTAACAAAAGCGTCAACTCTTGGCACGGTTGTTCCTTCAACCCGACATTCAACGCAACACCTTGGGTTTCGTTCGAGGACTCAATCCGTCTGGTTTAGGTTTGGAATAGGGAATCATGGACTTGAGTTTCGCTATCGCGAGAAATGGGATGACCGCCGCAGACATCCGGCAGTCCGTCATCGCGAACAACCTCTCCAATTTGACGACTGCGGGTTTTCGGGCACATCTGACCGATCAAGCCAATATCCTACCTCAAAGCACTCGAGTCTCCGGGGTCCGAGAAAATTTCGCACGGATCGGCGACCCCCTGCAGACCGGTCGAGCGACCGACTTCTACATCGCGGGAGATGGCTTCTTTCAGGTAGAGCTCGCCGAAGGAGTGGGTTACACGCGGACTGGGAGCTTTACGCGAGACTCTGAGGGAAATCTCGTCACCGAAAGCGGTCACTTCCTCGAGCCTCGTATCACAATCCCCGATGACATTCCCGTCAACCGCATCGCAACCACAGAAGACGGGGTCGTGATCGGAATCACGGCGGACGGCGAACAAGTGCAGCTCGGACAGCTCGAACTCGCCCGCTTTATCAATCCGGCTGGTTTGCGTTCGCTTGGCAATAACGTCTACATCGAGACGATTAACTCGGGTCCTCCCTTTCTCGGAACTCCGGGCGAAGAGAGCCTCGGCAGCATCAGCGATCGCCAGCTCGAGGGTTCCAATGTCGACCCGAGCGAAGAACTCCCCGAGCTACTCAAGAATCAACGTTATCAGCAGTTCAATCTCAGAGTCCTCGAAACGGCCAATTCGCTGATCGGCCAAGCCCTCGATCTCTTCAACTAAGAGAAAATATCGGAGGATTCGGTACCGAGCCGGTGTTTCATCGGCCGCGTGGACAGACACGCCGACGCAGTCGATTGGAGAATTCTTCGAGGAGGCGCGGGCGCCGACCCCTTGGTCGAGGGACGGCGAGTTGTTACCCGCGTCAGCCGTTACAGTCCACTGGCCAGTGAGCTGGAGCGTCATTTCGCTCATACCTCGGTAAGTTGCTAACAACCTTCGGCCTCGGCCTCGAATTGCCCTCGAGGGCCTCGGCAAAGTCGCCGATATCAGGTTGTGATGTTGACTGCTCACCAACCAAACTACCTACCGTACCCCGGCTTCTTCCAAAAGCTCGCCGCCGCCGACGAGTTTCTGATCGTCGACACGACGCAGTTTGTCAAGCGTGGGCCTTTCGGTTGGATCCACCGCAACCGGATCCGAACCCCCAACGGCCCCATTTGGCTCACCCTGCCCGTCTTGAGCAAGGGCCGGTACTCCCAAGCGATCGAGGAGACCGAATTCAACCCTCGTGTCGACTGGGCGCGGAAACACTGGAAGAGCCTCGAGTTCAGCTACCGCAAGGCGCCCTACTGGGAACGCTACGCACCGAGCCTCAAGGAGCTTTACGAGGCTTCCTGGAGTCATCTGAGTCCGTTCACGAGCGCGATCATCGGCTGGTTCCTGGAGCAGCTCGATTTACACCCCCAGGTGCATATAGCCAGCGAGTTGGCTTCGAGCGGTAAGTCGACCGACTACATCGTGAAGTTCTGCCAGGAGCTCGGCGCGACCAAATTCCTCTCGGGCAAGCACGGCCGAGACTACCTCGAGACGGATAGCTTTCGGGAAGCGGGAATCGAACTCCACTTCCAGTCCTACTCGCCCCCGCAGTACGAAGCGGGCGAGGAAGACTCCTCGGGAGATAATGAAAACCTCAGCCTGATCGACATGCTCTTCTGGTGCGGCGACGCTGCCGTCGAGTGGGTACACAACGTGCCGGAGTCCGTGACGGCATGAAGAGCATCCTCAACTACCCTCACATCGGGATCTTCATCCTGGCCTGGTTTTTGGCGGATCTGTTGATTCCGCTCTTGATTCGAGCTGCGCACGTCACCGGGCTGCTCGACCGACCCGGGGGTCACAAGGGCCAAAAGGCACCCGTGCCCTTCTTCGGTGGAGTCGCCGTCTTTGCGAGCTTTAGTATCGCGATCATCTCGACGCTCAGATTCGAATCGATCGAGGGGTTCGCCCCACTTATCGGCCTTCTCGTCGGGGGTCTCATCTGCGTGGTCCTCGGTCTTATCGACGACTTTCGTCCCGTGAGTGCCGTCGTCAAGCTCTTCGTTCTATTTGGAATCACCATCGTTCTCTCGAGTTCACATATCGGGCTCGTACTCCTTCCCAACGTCTTCTTCAATCTCCCCAACCTCATCGTCACCCTGCTCTGGATTGTCGGTGCGACGAGCGCACTCAACAGTATCGATAACACCGACGGAGTAGCGACTGGGATCTCGGCGATCGCGGGGATATTCGTATTCGTAGTCGCCTGGGGAACGACTCCGAGCGACGCTCAGCCTTGGCTCTCCTACATCGCCATCGGGCTCGTCGGCTCATGTTTCGGAATGCTGCGTTACAACTTTCATCCCGCCCGGATTTACCTCGGCGACAATGGCTCGCTCTTTCTCGGCTATACCGTCGCCGTGATGCTCGTCTTCGCCCAGTACTCAGCGGATCCGTTGCGTTCCATCTTGATTCCGAGTTTGATCTTTTCAGTCCCCGTGTTTGACATCGTACTCACCACGCTGCTGCGGGTTCGGGATGGCACGGTGGGATCAATCCGCGAGAGCATTGTCTACTGCGGCCGCGACCATACCGCGCACCTCCTGATGGCTGCCGGTTTCAGCAAAGTACAAGCGGTCTTCGCCCTCTACGGCCTTGCAATTCTCGGAGGCATCGCCGCCCTCGTCGTCCTCGCGGTTCCGAGCCTCGTGCTCGCGGTCGTGACCGCTATCGCCCACTTCTTGTTGCTAGCGGGCGTGGGCTGGTTACTCGGGCGGACGCGACGCCGCGTCTTTGGCAACTCGAGCCAAGCCCCAGAATCCAGTACTGACGAGGGAATTGTCGATTGGGAAGAGATCGATCGAATTCGAACCGGCTTATCCAACTACCAAGGGGAGCCGAGAACCGAACTTTCGGAATAACTCTCGAGACGCTCGCGAATTCCCGAGGCGTCGAGGCGTAGATCGCGCAGCAAGAGTTCGCGTCGGCCGAAACTGATAAAGCGGTCGGGAATCCCCCAGAGTTCGATTCGCTCAAACTCGAGCCCCTCGCGATGAACCGCCTCCAGAACCTGACTGCCGAACCCTCCCACCACCGCGTGCTCTTCGAGCGTGAAGATCAAACGATCGGAAGAGGCGAGCTCGCGCAGAAGTTCGACGTCGAGCGGTTTCGCAAAGCGCATATTCACGACCCCCACTGAAACACCTTGCTCGCGCTCGAGTTGGTCGGCGGCGAGGACTGCCGTCTCGACCAACGATCCGTAGGCGAGAATTGTGAGACGGGCGGGCTCGCGCAGAATCTCCGCCCGACCCCAAGTGACCGGCTCCCGGGGTCGCTTCCGCTCGATCTGCGGAAGCGAGGTCTTCGCGTAGCGGATCGCGCTCGAATGATCGTGGTCAAAGGCCAGTGCGAGCATCTCTCGCAGGTCGTCTGCATCGGCCGGGGCCGCGAGCGAAAGGTTGGGGATTGGCCGCAGGTAGGCGATATCAAAGACGCCGTGGTGCGTCGGGCCATCTTCGACGAGACCGGCCCGATCGAGCGCGAAGACCACCCGGTTGTCCTGCAGACAGACGTCGTGAATCACCTGATCGTAACCTCGTTGAAGAAACGTCGAATAGACCGCAAACACAGGTTTGAGTCCGCCGAGCGACAGCCCCGAGGAGTAGGTCGTGCCGTGTTGCTCGGCAATTCCGACGTCGTAATACCGATCGGGAAATCGCGCCTGAAACCGGTTGAGACCCGTCCCCCCAGGCATCGCAGCGGTCACGGCGTGGATGAGGGAGTCTTCCTCGGCGAGCTCGATCAAGGCCCGACTAAAGGCGTCAGAGTAGGTTTCGCGTTTCGGTTCGACCGCGGGCGGAATCGTCGGCGGCTCCTTCGCCCGCGTCGAAGGCAGAAAACTCTTGGAAGCGTGGTATTTGATCGGATCCGCTTGGGCGGGAGCAAACCCGTGCCCCTTGTTCGTCATCACGTGGAGGAGCACCGGGCCCTGGATTTTCTTCACGCGCTCCAAAGTCGGAACGAGTTCGCGCAGGTCGTGGCCCGACACCGGTCCAAAGTAACGAAAACCGAGATCCTCAAAGATCTGTCCCGGGACAAACGCGTTGTGAACCAGCTCCTTGAGAGACTCAAGCGCCTCTTCGACGGGCCGACCCACCCAGGGGATTCGAGGGAGCAGCACCGAAACATCGCGCTTGAGCCCCCGGTAGAGCGAGCCCGAGCGCAGTCGGTTGAGATACTTCGACATGGCGCCGACCGAGTGATCGATCGACATTCGATTATCATTGAGAATCACGAGTAGATTTTCGCCGAGGTCTCCGGCGTGATTCATCGCTTCGAAAACCATACCGATCGCAATCGACGCATCTCCGATTACTGCGACATCGCGACCGGGGCGCCCGAGGACTCGGTGAGCAGACGAAAGTCCCAGAGCGGCGGAGATGCTCGTGCCGGCATGCCCCGCGTCAAAAAGATCGAAGGGCGACTCCTCTTTACTAGCGAAGCCACAACAGCCTTCGTACTGGCGAAGCCGGCCGAAGAGCTCATTGCGCCCGGTGAGGATCTTGTGCGCGTAGGTTTGGTGGCTGACGTCCCAGACAAGTCGGTCGGTCGGCAACTCAAAGGTGTGGTGAAGCGCGAGTGTGAGCTCGACCACCCCGAGATTTGAGGCGAGGTGCCCGCCGTTGAGATTGACAACCTCGGTGAGTCGGTCGCGCACTTCGGCCGCGAGTTGATCGAGTTCCGCGAAGGTGAGGTCACTCAAGTCTGCGGGAGCTTGAATCAGGGGTAATAGATTTCGCCGCACTATGGTGACCCTCTCCCTCGGAGGCCGCTCAACTTGGTTATTCACGACCGAAGTCTTCGACCGATTGAATCGGTTGCTCTTGAGAATGCGCCGAAACGTTGATTCCGTGCGGAATATCGACGCGCCGTAGCATAAGAGTTTTGCCGCTTTCGGGATCGACATCCAACAAAACCCCGCAGAGATGGGTGTTGTCGGTAGCGACATTAAAAGTGGCGTGCATCGAGGTCAGGAACCGGTGCAGTACCGCGGAAACTTCACGCCCGATCACCCCGTCGTAGGGGCCCGTCATGCCGAGGTCGGTCACGTAAGCCGTTCCTCCCGGGAGGATCCGATCGTCCGCGGTGGGTACGTGGGTGTGAGTTCCGAACACCACAGTCGCCCGGCCGTCGAGGTGCCAGCCGAGCGCGATCTTCTCACTGGTCGCTTCGGCGTGTACCTCAACCACCCGAATCTTAACATCGGTATCGAGTTCGGCGAGGGCCTGGTCGACGGTTCGAAAAGGGCAGTCGACGTCGCCTAGGAAGATTCGCCCGAGAACTGTAACAAAGCCCACCTTCACCCCCTGCTGCGCCGAGTAGACCATGGCGCCTGTACCAGTCGCCTCGACCGGGTAGTTGTGAGGGCGCAAGACATCGTCGTTTTTCTCGAGAAACTCGAGATTGTCGAGACGCTTACAGGCGTGATCCCCGAGCGACATCAAATCGCTCCCCGCGGCAGAGAGCTCCATGTAAAGGCGGGTAGTG
>CAYZYD010000223.1:0-6857 GCA_964482505.1 uncultured Planctomycetia bacterium
GGCAGCGAACCAAAGCCAATCTCGTAGGTCCGGTCGTGGCCCGGCCCGACTTCAACTCGAAGGCGGGAGAGTCTCGACGAGGTGCCCGAAGGCGAATCGTGAGTCACAGGCTCTTTCCTTGCTGAGCCACGATCGGCGCCAGTCGTTCCATGAGTTCTGAAAAGTCGGCCGCGGTCAGCGCTTGATCTTTGTCGCAGAGCGCCTCGTCGGGATTCGGATGCACCTCGACGATCAAGCCGTCGGCGCCGACTGCCGCTGCGGCCAGCGCGAGCGGAATCACGAGGTTCCGACGACCCGCGGCATGCGAGGGATCGACGATGATCGGAAGATGCGTTCGTTCCCGGAGTACGGGCACGGCGCTCACATCGAGCGTGCTTCGAGTCGCCGTCTCGAAGGTACGAATGCCACGCTCGCAGAGGATCACGCGTTGATTGCCTTCGGACATGATGTACTCAGCCGCCGAGAGCAGCTCTGAGATCGTCGCACTCATTCCCCGTTTGAGCAGAATGGGGCGATTGATCGTCCCGAGTTTCTTGAGGAGGGCGAAATTTTGCATACTCCGGGCACCGACCTGAAGCGCGTCGGCCTTCTTGGCAATGCGGTCGACATCTTCGGTTCGCACCACTTCGGTCACGATTGGGATCTCGTAAGAGAGTGACGCCTCTTTGAGAAGATCGAGCCCTTCAAAGCCGAGCCCTTGGAACGAGTAGGGCGACGATCTCGGTTTGAAGGCTCCGCCGCGCAACACGCGGGCGCCGCGCTCTTTGACAATCGAGGCCCCGCGGTCGATCTGGGCCCGGCTCTCGACCGCGCAGGGACCGGCCATGACCACAAACTGATCCTGCCCGATCTCGACATCCCCGACGCAGATTTGGCTGAGCACTTTCGGGGAGGCGGCCACGGGCTCGGCCGGGACCTTGGTCGGTGATAACTCAGGCTCGTGATCGGGTTGGATTGCGACGTCTGGCAACTCGGCTTGCGCAACTTTGGGCGCAGAAGCTTGGGTGCTCTTGCGAGCCGAGTCGACTTCGGTTCGACGAGGATAGCAACCGAGGACCTTAAAGTGGTTGGTGTGAGTGCGAACTTCGTCGAGCGCCGATTGCACGGTCGAGTCTTCGAGATGACCTTCGAGATCGAGATAGAAGAGGTACTCCCACGGCGATTCTGCTCGGGATCGACTCTCGATTTTCGACAGGTTGAGACCGTGCCGGGAGAAGATCTGGAGACACTCAGCGAGCGCCCCGAAACGGTGGTTGACGGTAAAGAGCAGTGAGATCTTGGTCGGCATCCTCGAGTCGACCGGTTCGGTCTCGCGGGCGAGCAATACGAAGCGCGTGATGTTGAGTGATTGATCGGCGATCTCTCGTTTGAGGATTTTGAGACCGAGTCGACGCGCGCACTCCTCGCTCGCGATGGCGGCCGCCTCGGGGTTTTGCTCGGCTAGCAACGATTCGGCGGCCGCGGCGGTGTCGTAGAAACTCTCGCTCGTGGTCGACGGAAGCGAACCGAGAAAGTCCTGACATTGTTGCAGGGCCACGGGGTGCGATCTCACGGTATGGATCCGCTCGAGTTGAGCTCCGGGGAGACCGAGCAAGCAGTGTTCGATCGGTAGCGGCTCTTCGTCGACGATCACGACCGCGCGCTCGGCCAGCAGTTGGTAGACTTCGTTCAGGCTTCCCGCCACTGTGTTTTCGATCGGAAGCAAGGCGTAGTCGACGCGCCCCGATTCGAGCGCGTCGAAGACCGAGCTGAAGTTCTTGAACCCTTCCCGCTCGAACCTGCCCGACTTTCGGGTCGCGAAGAGTTTGCCGAGGGCCATGTCCGAATAGGAGCCCGCCTCCCCCTGAATCCCGACTCGAGTGAGGCGTTCGACCTGGGTGTTTTCGCCGCGGTCGAGAAGCCCCTCTTGGATCCGGCGAGAGTAACGCAAGATCTCGCGAAGGACCCTGCCCACGTAGTATTCCGAGAGCCCGAGTTCATTCGCACGGCTCGACCAAGCGTCGTGCACTCTGCCTTCGCGTTCATTGTCGCGAAGCGGCGCGGTTTCGACTTCGCGCTTGCAGGCCGCGATTTCGTGAACCGCTTCCATTCTTTGGGCGATCAGTTCAACGATCTGCTGATCGATCTGGTCGATCAACTCGCGCTGCGGGCCTAACAAAGCGTCCACGTCACAGTCCTATCGCTGGGGGCGATCGCACTCGCCCGAAGTTCAAAAAAAAGCGCCCACTCGGTCGAGTCCGAGTGGGCGCTCTCAGTCGTTTCGCTTCGACTCAACGTCCACTAGAGCCCGCATTATTCACGAACCGCCTCGCGACTTCGCAGTAGCGGGCTCGTGAATAATGCGGGCTAGCAGCCCGTTGAGACGGGCAAAAAACCGTAAAAAAGAACCCGGCGGGGCTGGGGAACGGGAGTCGAGCGCGGCTCGGGGAGAGCTCAGACATAGCGTTCCTTCCTCGGGGTGACATGCGAGTTTGAGGCCCGACGACCAAGCTGGCGTCAAGAGCTCTCAAAGTCTACGAGTGAACCCATCGCTGTCAACGGACCAGCCGACGATCCTCTCCGGGCTCCCGCGAATCCGGGCGCCGAAGCACCTTGAATCGCGGGTGAATCACCTAAGAGCAGATAATTTATGTCTTTAAGAATCCAAGCGCGCTACTTTCATAGTGGTACTACAATGATATCATATCGATAGTTTGCCACTCGGAGCCTTCACTACCGGAAAGAGGAGCCTGTGATTCAAGTCGATCAAAAGGCGACCCAAGAAGTGCTGATCTCTTCGCTCAAGTCGGGCTATCTCGGTCTCGTCCAATCGCTAGCCATATTGGGTCTCGCAATCGCCCTCTTCCTCTTCGCGGCCAACACACCTATTGGCGACATTACCCCGCTGTTCGTGGTCTGCATCATCGTCGGCGTCCTGCTGATCCTGACCTCGCTGGTGTGGCTGTTTGGGTTGACGGTTATCGAACCCAATCAGGCGAAGGTGCTCATTCTCTTTGGCGACTACAAAGGCACTGTCAAGTCTCCAGGGTTCTACTGGGTCAACCCGTTCATGCTGCGTCGGCACGTTTCGCTTCGCGTGCGCAATTTCAACTCCGATACGCTCAAGGTGAATGATAAGCACGGCAATCCGATCGAGATTGCAACTGTAGTCGTCTGGAGGGTCGTCAACACGGCCCAGGCGATCTTCGATGTCGACGACTTTGTCCACTACGTTCAGGTTCAATCCGAATCGGCGGTCCGCCATCTCGCTTCCACGCACCCCTACGACGATAGCGACGATAATGCGACCTCGCTTCGGGGAAGCGGCGAGGGGATCAACGAGGAGTTGCGGGTCGAAGTTCTTGAACGACTACAGGTCGCCGGGGTCGAGGTTCCCGAGGCTCGCATCAGTCACCTCGCCTACGCCCCCGAGATCGCCGGGGCGATGCTGCAGCGGCAGCAGGCTGACGCGATCATCGCGGCTCGTCGTCGCATCGTCGATGGCGCGGTCGGCATGGTCGAGATGGCGTTAGCCGATCTCGCCGAAAAGAAAGTCGTCGAACTCGACGACGAGCGGCGGGCTACCATGGTTTCGAATCTACTGGTGGTGCTCTGCTCAGAGCGTGCCACGATGCCCGTCGTCAATGCCGGAAGTCTCTACACCTGAGCGGATATTGAGTGGCTCCACGCAAAAGCTTCTTGCTGCGCTTACAGCCCGAACTCCACGCCGAGCTTCGAGCTTGGGCGGCCCAGGAGATGCGCAGTCTCAATGCGCAGATCGAGTATCTCTTGAGAGAAGCGGTCGAACGGCGCGGCAAGAACCTCCCCTCTCCGGCCGAAGGCGGTGACGATGAGTAGCGGGAGGTCGCCGCGCTACCTCAGCCAGCTCAGGTACGTGGAGCACCGGCGGTGTGCGTCGCAGTAACAATACGGCTAACGCTGGCGACGAATAACGCACCAAGAGTTCGCCACCCTCAACCGGAATGACCTTTTGAGTCACTCTCTTCTGAGCCGGCGCTACTGGCCAGGCGACGTCGGAGAATTTTCCTCGGAGTTGTTCGGCGCCGACTCCGCCTCGATTTCCGCGAACTCACGACGCCAGCGCTCGACCCGAGTTTGGTTCTCTTGCGACGGTAGGGCTTGATTCCACGCTTCGCAGGCGGCGATGAGCTTTTGGAGGACTTTACTCATGTAAGGGTCGCCACTCCCGCGAAGGGCGAGTAGCTCGCGATAAGACCGCTCGTACTCGGCGACGCCCTCCTGGTACTCTTCGCTTAAGACGAGGGTCTCGGCAAACTCCGCCCGGGCTCGCGCGACTTCAAGATGGGGCTCGCCGTATTTTTGAATCGATCTCTGAATCGCCTCGCGCCCGAGCCGCCGCGCTTCTTTCCACGATTCCCGAGATCGCAGGTGCGCCGCGAGAATCGTGAGGGTGTTGAGCGTCTCGGGTTGAATCTCACCCAGCTGTTTCTCTCGCTCGGAGAGCGTTTCCCGGAGAAGCGCCTCGGCCTCCTCTGGGTCGCCGTGTTGAGCGAGTAACGATCCCAAGTTGTGCAGGCAGTAGAGCGTACGTTGGTCCCGAGGGCCGAAAAGACTTCGAGCCATCGTGAGAGCTTCGCGATAACTCGCTTCGGATTCTTTCCATTCGCCATTTTGCGCGAGCAGAAAACCGAGGTTGTTGAGCATGTGCGCCGTGATCGCATGCTCTTCTCCGTAAATCTCTCGACAGACCCGCACCGCTTCGCGCTTGACCGCCATCGCCTCTTCGAATTTACCCATCGCCTGGAGAAGCCCCGCCATGTTATCGAGAGCGTTAAAGGTGGTCGGGTGTCGCTCGCCGAGGGTACGCCGACTCGTCTCGAGCGCCTCTCGAATATAGGGTCGGGCCCGTTCGAGGTCGCCGAGGCTGCGGTAGAGGTGGCCGAGATTTGAGATCGAATCGAGGGTGTGAGGGTGACTGCTCCCGAGGACCTCGCGTTTCTTCTCAAGCGCCTCGAGGTAAAACGGCTCTGCGGTTTTGAGCCGGCCGGTGTGGCGATAGAGATAGCCAACGCTGTTGAGCGAGTCGAGGGTCTCGGGATGCCGACTTCCGAGGGTTTTCCGCCTGCCCTCGAGGGCTCCACGCACGAGCGGTTCGGCTTCCTCGTATCGACGTTGCCCGAGCAGAAGTCCTCCGAGGTTGTGCATCGACGAGAGGGTGTCGGGGTGGTCGGGTCCAAGCTTCTGCTGGCGATTTTCAAACGCTTCTCGAAGGAGGCTCTCCGCCTCTTCGATCTTGCCAAGCTTCTGACAGAGTAGTCCGAGATTGTTGATCGAATCGAGCGTGTAGGGATCGTCGTTTCCGAGCGAGCGGCGCCGGATCTCGAGTGCCTCACGAAAGAACCGTTCGGATTCCGAGTAGCTCCCCTGCGCGAAGAGCAGTGATCCCATGTCATTGATCGAAGAGAGCGTGGCCGGGTGCTCGAGCCCGAGTCGCCGTTTACGGAGTTCATAAGCTTCTCGGACCAGCGGTTCGGCTTGGACGAAATCGCCTTGGTTGAAGTAGATCTGCCCCAGGTGGGCGATCGAGAGAATCGTCTTTATATGTTCACGACCCAAAAGCTCGACGTGGATATCGAGGGCGCGCTTCTGCGCTTCGAGCGCTCGGTTCAAGAGGCCGAGCCGTCGTAAGGTCTCGCTCAGCTTTTGTAAGAGTTGAGAGGCGACGAGGGGTTGGTCCTCAAACTGGGCCGCGATCGTCTCGATAGCCCGGACGAAGATGCTCTGGTCGATAAGCTCGAGAGCGAGCGCGGTAAAGTCGACGCCCTCAAGCGATCGTTCGAGCAAGCCGAGCCGCACCTCGAGATCCTCGGGGGAGCCCTCGGCTGCGGCCCGTGGACGACCTACTTCCGCTTCCACCGCTTTGAAGAGACCCGAGCGAATCTGCCGGCCCATCGCCTCGGGCTCGAGGCCCGCGAGTTGTTCGGCTTGGTAATCGGCCACGCGGCGCGCCTCCTCGGCGACGCGCCGGAGCTCTTCTGACTGCGCCGCCTTTTGGACGAGGGCGTAAGTTGCCAGACCAAATCCGATCACGAGTGATAGAAAGATAAAGCTTGTGGCGATGACCGGTCCGCGGTTCTTCTTCAAGAACTTCTGCAGACGGTAGATCGCCGTCGGCGGACCCGCGCTAACCGGTTCGTCTGAGAGGAAGCGCTCGATATCGGCCGCGAGTTCCGAGGCACTCGGATAGCGGCGGGTGCGATCCTTCTCGAGACACTTCATCACGATCCAGTCGAGGTCACCCCGCAGGCTTCGCCATAAGCTGCGCGAATCGCTCCGACGAGCGAGGGCGCGCTGACCTGAAAGTGCTCCGAGTGAACTCAATCGAGTGCTCGGCTTGCGCGGCTCCTGTTCGCGGATAATCCTCTGAAGGTCATCGTATCCACGACCTCGAAGCTGATTCAAGTCGAACGGCAACTCCCCGGTCAACAGTTCGTAGAGGATAACTCCGAGTGAGTAGATATCGGTGCGCGTATCGATGTCTGTTCCCGACCGCTCTGCCTGTTCGGGGCTCATGTATTCGGGCGTCCCGATGATCTGACCGAGTTCGGTATAGATGGTCTTTTCGGTGAGACGCTGCTGGGTCGACTTGGCGATGCCGAAGTCGATGATCTTGGGGACGGTCTTACCCTCTCGGACCTCGACGAGGATATTGGTCGGCTTGATATCGCGGTGGATCACCCCCTTTTGGTGGGCGTGTTGGATCGCCTCGCAGATCTCTTGGAAGATCCGAAGCCGGCTCACGGTATCGAGTCGTTGACGGTCGCAGTACTCGGTGAACGGCTGCCCCCGATCATACTCCATGACAAAGTAGGGCCGTCCCGACTCACACGCGCCGG
>CAYZYD010000224.1:0-6856 GCA_964482505.1 uncultured Planctomycetia bacterium
GTCGGATTCGGTGACGAAGCGGGCAGTGAGATCTACACCGTCGATCCCGATACCGGAGCTAAAGAAATCCTCCGAGATAACGACGGCAACCCCGTGATCTCAAAACTCAACGGCGACTTGCTGCGCCAAATCACCGAGGTGAGTCGCGGGGCTTACGTCCCCGCCGCCACCGGCACGCTCGACCTCGAATCGATCTACCGCGCTCATATCGCGCCACTCACGCGCGGCCAACTCGACGGGCGCGGACGAGCCGTCCGCCAGGAAGGATTTCAATACGCGATCCTCGCAGCAATCCTCGCGCTCCTCGCCTTTGTCGTACTCGGATCACGCAAAGGTCGGCCGGCGGCAGCCGTCGCCGTCTCTTCCCCAAAGCCCGCGCTCAAGCGGGCGAGCGTGATCCTAGCCGCGCTGCTCGCGCTCTCCTCAAGCTTCGCCCAGGAGTCTCAACCAAACCGCACGTCGCCGGCGAGCCCGGGTGTCGACAGTTCGAACGAGACCGCGACCGACGAAACGACCGAAGAAGTCGCAGCTGAATCGCTTCCCGAGAAGCCGCGCCAAGCGTTTAACCGAGGGCTTGAGCTGCTGAGAAGTGATGCCTTCGAGCCGGCCGAGCGCCACTTCCGGCACGCTCGAAAGGAAGCGCGCAACGATCTCGAGGTTCGGTTCGGCGCGATCTACAACCTCGGCCTCGTGCACGCCCGTCGCGCTCAGCTCCTGGAGACCGAGAAACCCGAAGAGGCGATCGCAAGACTTCAACTCGCCGCCGACGAATTCCGGGAAGCGATCCGTCAACGCCCCGAAGCCGAGAACGCGCGCTACAACCTCGAACAGGTCACGCGACGCGCTCTGCTCCTACGCGATCAACTTCGGGAGAAGTCCGAATCGACCTACCCCGAACGGCTCGCGAAACTCGCTGAGCGACTCCGCGATCTAACCCGCGCCCTGCAGCAGTACGTCGAGAACTTCGAAGCTGCTAACGCCGACTCAACGGTACGTCGCTCTCTCGAGAAGCAACTTCGGTACCTCAGTTCCGATACCACCGCGCTGATTCAAGAGGCGAGTCGCGAGCGCCAAATGCTCGAAGGAAAAGAGGAGAAGAGTCCCGAGGAGACGCTCAAGTCGGTCCAGCTCTCGATCATGAATCAGTACCTCAGCGAAGCCGTGCAGAGGTTGGGGCAAGCGCGACGACAAGTGAGACGCTCTGAGCCCAAGGCGGCGCACCGCCGCGCGGTGCGAGCCCTCAACGCCTACAAACAAGCCGCCTCGGTCTTTCGAGCCCCGGCCGAACTCGTCCAAGCGCTCCTCGGTGAATCGCAATCAACCTGGAAACAGATCGCGCTCAAACTCGAAGCGGAAAGATCGCTCACCCAAGAGAACCTCGCGCCCGCCTGGTTGACTCGCGAGTACCTCGAAGATACCCAACTCGGCATCGTCGAGCAGGCGAAGGAGCTCGCGGCCCGATTCAGCCGCGCCGCACAAGAACTCGCAGAACAGGCCGAATCGGCTCCAGAGCGAGATCCGGCTCAGCAGAAGATCCTCGAACAGGTGGTCGAGGCGAGCCCCTTCCTCACGAGCGCCGCCAACTCACTCGAGGAAACTCTCAACCGTCTCAAGAGCGCCGATCTCAATTCCGCGCTCGAGGAGGAACAGCAGGCGATGGTCTACTTGAGCGAAGCGTACGAACGCTTTGCCAACCTGCGACAACTGCTCGAGCTCATCTACCAGAATCAGCAGCTCATCCGCCGAGTGCTCGAAGAAGAGGGTCTCGAACTTCAGGGTACCAAGCAGCCGCTCGCCGAACTCATCCCGCAGCTCATCGAAGTTGAGCAAGCAAACCTCGACCGGCTGGCCCGGCTGCCCAAGCTGTTCGAAGAGGAAAAAGAGCAGAGTCTCGCTCAGCTGAGTCAAGCCGCGGCGGCCCCCGGAACGGGCGGACCCAACCCTAGCACGCAGGAGAGTGGCGGCCCCTCACCCGAGCAACTCCAGCAGGTCGAGGCGCTCTTCACGCGCGCCGCGGAACTCCGCGAGGAGGCGGAAATCGCGATGCAGCGCACCGAGTACGGGCTCAGTCTCGAAGAACCCGAGTTCGATCGCACTGCGACCCTCGAGACCGCTCGACGCGCCGACGACGCAGTCCAAGAACTCAGACGTCTCTTCTTTTCGCTGGTCGAACACCTCGCCGACACGCTGCGTCGACAAGTCGAACTCAACGATCAAACCACCGCCACGATCGCTCGCCCCGCTCTCGAACAGCTCTCACAGGTCGGTCCGCTAGGATCCAAACAGCAGCAAATCCAGCAGGTCGCCGGGGAAATCGCGCGCGAGCTGGCGAGCCAAGCGAGTCAACTCGCAAGCCAACCCCAACCGCCCCAACCCACTCCGGGTCAACCCGGCCCCGACCAACTCCGCCGGGCGGGCGAACTCGTAGCCAGCGCAACCAAAGAGCTGGCGACCGCGCTCGAGCAGCTCAACCCCGTCAAACCCAACTTGACCGCCGCCCAAGGGCCGCAAGAGACGGCCGTTCGCCAGCTCGCCGAGGCGCTAGCGCTGCTGCGTCCACCGCCCAATCCCGAGCAAAACCAGGATCAACAAAACGAACAGCAGCAACCACAAAATCAGGAGGGGTCGGAAGGCCAAGAGCCGCCACCCCAACCGCAAAACGTCGACTTTGAAAACGTGCTTCAAGCGATACGCGACGAGCAAGCCAAGCGCGACAAAGAGCGTGAGAAGCTCAAGGGTCGCGTGGGTTCGGGCGCGGTAGAGAAGGACTGGTGATGCACCGACTCAGCTCCAGCTTAGTGACGGTACTGAGCCTCCTGGCCGGGTCGGGACTTGCACTCTCGCAAGAAGTCCAACTCCGACATGAGAGCGGCCCTTACTACGTCGGTTTTCCGATTGTGCTCCAGGTGGTCTGCTCAAACCTTCAAGAGCCGAAGTTTCAATTCCCCGAAAGTGAGGGTTATCAGATCATCGAAGGGAAGGCGAACCAACGGTCCTTCAGTAGTAATATCAATGGGAAGATATCGCGCTCGATCACGATCCAGCAGAACTTCAGTTTGACCGTCAACCGCCCCGGCCAGTACACGATCGGCCCCTGCACCGTGTCCGACCAGGGGAAGCAGTATCAAACCGGCACCTTCTCGCTCAAAGCCGAATCCGTGCCTGAGTCAGACGATATCTCGATCCGAGTGGGGGTGCCTGAAAAGCCCGTGGTCCTCAACCAGCAAGTGTCGGTCTCGATCGAGATTGCCTTTCAAGCGCGTCTTCGAGAATCGTTTGAAACGGGCAATTACAACGTCGATGTCCCGCTCCTCTTCAACCACAAGTTCTTCTTCGAGCCCCCGGAAGAGAGTGATGAGAAGCGCTTTCCGCTCAAAGTTCAAACCGCCGACGGAGAACAGCGCTTCTACTCGACCGTCCGCACCGAAAACCGAAACGGCACCGAGTGGTACGTGATTCGGGCTGACCTCACGCTCGTACCGGTGGCGATTACCTTTGAGCGATTCCAGGCTTCGTTTCAATTGCGAGAAGTAACCGCCTGGCAACGGGGTGGATTTTTTGGAGGGCGGGAACCGCGCCGCACCCGACCCCTCAATTGTCGCGACCTCGAACGCAAGCTCGTCGTGGTCGATCTACCCGAGGGCCGACCCCCGAGTTTTGCCGGCGCGATCGGTGAGGGATTCTACCTCGACGTCGCGGCCGATCGCACTGTGGTCAAGGCGGGCGACCCAATCCAGCTTCAAGTCGAACTACGCGGAAACGGCAACGTCTCGACCGCTCAACTACCCGAACTCTCAGAAGTCAGCCCCGCGTGGAAGAACTTTAAAACCCCGGCAGGTCTCACCAACGGCGTCTTTGAAGAGGACAAGAAGAGCTTCAAACTGCTGATCCGCCCGATGTCTGAATCGCTGCGCGAGATCCCCCCTATTGAATACTCTTGGTACAACCCGAGTACTCAAAAATACGAATCGACGAGTTCAGAACCCATCGCCCTCAGCGTGCGCAAAGGAGAGATCGTCGACGCTTCGGACGTCGTCGTCTCCTCGGCGGGCAGCTCGACGAGTGAGAGCGAAAGGCCGAAGGCGAGTGAGATCAGGCCAAATCAGACGGGGAGTCGCAATTTGACTGGACTCGATCTGAGTATCCAGAAGGACCCCGAGCGACTGCTCGCCACCCGCAGCAAGCTCGTCCCGGTTCCGCTGGCCGGGATTTACGGTTTGAGCCTTTTCGCATTGCTGGTCGCGCTTGGTCTTCGTCTGCGCGCCTCGGTCGACCCCAAAGTCGTGGCCAGGCGACGCGAAGCCGAAGCGCTGCACAAGGAACTCAAGCGAGCTCGGATGGACGACGATCTCGAGAAAAGTGTCGGTGCCTTGAGAAAGCTCGCAGCCTTGTCCAAGAGGAGCGACGACCCCGACCTCACCTCGTTTATCGCCGAGTGCGAAGCCATTATCTACGCGCCCGACGGGAGTCGGGAAGCGGAGGCTCTCCTCAAGCGCGCCGTCGACTTCGGCAAAAAATTCTCGGAGGAAGCCCGATGACTCGACTCCAGCTGTTCGCCTTTTCGATCGGCCTCTCCATCCTCTTCCCGCCGGCCAATCTCGAAGCCGCCGAAAGTCACAACCTCAAGGAGTTAAAGCAGCTCCTCGAGGACGCTAGCCAAGCTTACTCAGAAGGCCTCCTCGCCACCGACGATCGCGCGGTGGAACTCGAGCGGTTTACGATCGCGAGCGAACTCTTTCAAACCGCGATTCGCAACCTCGAGGAGGCAAACCGACCGATCTCCCCCGAACTCTACACCAATCTCGGCAACGCCTCGCTTCAAGCAGAAGAGCTCGGGCTGGCAATCCTCGCCTATCGCCGCGCTCTCGTTATCGATCCCGATTACGAACAAGCCGAAGCGAACCTCGCCTTTGCTCGCGAGAATCTACCGCTCGCGTTTCTGGTCGAAACAGAAGCGGGAGCGCTGGATACATTCTTCTACTGGCACCATCAACTCTCGCGCCACGAAAAGAGTGGATTGGCCGCAACCGCATTTCTCGTGGCAGCGCTCTTTATCAGCCTCTCCCTCATCACCCGCAGAAAAGCCCTTCGTAATCTCGGTATCTTGGCCCTCTTCGCCTGGGCGGTGCTCCTCGGATCGAGTCGCTTGAGCCGCCCCGACCTCGACGCAGCGGTCCTCACCCAAGCGGCGTCGGTACGAACCGCTGACTCGCTCGGAGCGCGCCTGATGCTCACCGACCCCGCTCCGGCCGGCGCCGAAGTTCAGATTGTCGAAGATCGTGGCCTCTGGGCCAAAGTTCTCTTTGCGGATGGACGAGAAGGTTGGGTCGACGCGAAAAGCGTCGCTCGCGTGCATCCACAAGGGAGATAATCAGTAGATTCACGAGTCCGTGAGCACAACCAGGGAAGCTATGGCAACTGGCCGCAAACGCTGACGTGCATAAACGGGCACTCTTCCCAAACCCGATCCATCGAGGCCCGGTACGCTGTTCCGGATAAGCAGTTCACGGGGTCGGCTCGAGCTCGGGCTGAGTCGAGCTTTCGGTCCGCGCCGTTCCCGTAAGCAGACCTTCATAGACACTCACGGTCTTCTCAACGCAGCGGCTCCAGGGGAAGCTCGAGGCCCGAGCAAAGCCTCGATCGATCATCGCTCGACGCAGCGCACTATCTCGAATCAATCGCTGCGCCGCCTCGACCCACGCACTCGCGTCAGTCGGATCGGCGAGCAGCGCCCCGTCGCCCACCGTCTCGGGAATCGAAGAGATGTCACTAGCGATCACTGGGACTCGACTCGCCATCGCCTCGAGCGGCGGTGACGTCCACCCTTCGTAGAGCGAAGGGAACAGAAAGAGCTCGGCCCCCCGGTAGAGCCGCGCAATCTCGGGATCTTCAGGATCGAAAAAACCGACCCGGTGCACGCGGCCTCGGATCTCCGCGGCCTCGATCAGGGCGTCGTACTCATCTTCTGAGTAGTAACAGTTGCCGACCAGATAGAGATCGCCGGGATAACTCGTCTCGCGCACCAGCCGGCCGAAGACTTCAAACAAAAAGGGGATGTTCTTATTGGGCTGGATGCCGCCGACGTAAAGGAGATAACGCGCCTCCCGATTCGGGTCGCTCGGCTTGTCGACGAAGTACTGCGGCGACACGCCGAGCGGCACCGCGGTCACTCGCTCGGGCTCGACCGGAAAGCGCTCGAGAAACTCAAACCGCGTCGACTCAGATACCGCAACAAAGTGACTCGCGAGCTGAGTGGCGCGACTCGACCAATCGACCATTTCCACGAGGTGCTCGGGCGTACAGAGATCGGGTCGCACGTGGGCAAAGAGGCCGTGCAGCGTGGCCACGTAGGGGATCGTCTCGAAACAGGGGAGGTCGAAGTAGAGATCGTGATAGAGGTCGACCCGCTTCTCGAGTTGCCGGAGTTCCCACCGCGATTTCTGGTAGCGCTTACGAAGTATCGACCGCGGGGCTGGAATCGAGTGCACGCGGTAACGAGCCTGAGCCGGAATCAAGTCGAGGAATTCGCGTAGGCTCTTGAGCCGGTGGGAAAAATAGAGCAGGTGGAGATCGATATCGGAGCGACTTCCGAGACCGCAGACCAGCTCATAGACATAACGGCGGATCGCTCGGACGTTCAGAACGCCGTCGGTGATATTGACGAGAAGTTTCACCCAATTCCCTCCGAGTACTCAACCCCTCGTTCTTCGACCACTCTCGCCCTTCTCTTCGAGTCTTTTTTCTGCCGAGGAGCACCGAAGGAGCATCTTTTCGGGCATTTGAGAATCCCCAGCGTGCATTGCACTAGTGTCCTGTTCGGAAAGTTCGAGTGAGAACTCGGCGAGCCATTCGGCCT
>CAYZYD010000225.1:0-6849 GCA_964482505.1 uncultured Planctomycetia bacterium
GCCCGCGGTCCACCGCGACTTCGTCGTGAACGAGGAGCGCCGCTGGGGTCACGCCGCGCACAACACTCAGCCGAAAGTCATCCTCCGACTCCGCTCCCTCGGCTCCGACTAGCAGTTGAGTATGCACTTCGGGGGAGAGCAGAGGCTTGTCGCGAAAACGTCGAATGCCCGGAAAGCGTGCTTCTGCGATCGAGGCGACCTGTCGCGAGATCTGGCTCCGTTCGAAACTCTCTTCCGAGCCGCGAGCGAGAAGGATCAGGGTGTCTTCGTCGGCTGAGAAACTCAGCGTCTCGCCCATGCCACGCACGAAGGCGAGGGCGGCCATCAGCAGAAACACCACCATGGTGTAGCCCAAGAGCCCCAAGAGCGAACGGAGTGGCATTCGGCTCACATTGCGAATCGCGTAGTCAAACGGGAGTCGTCGCACCGGAGCCCCCTTCAGACCGACCGAAAGCTGGCCGCGATCTCGCGACGCGAGGCCTGCCAAGCGGGGACGAGCCCCGCAAGCGCCGCGAGCCCGATCGTGATCGTAAGACCGAGCAGAAAGACCGACGGGCTCGCGATCACCTCGATATTGAGACCTTCAACGGTGAGACTGAAGCGCTGCCAAGCGAGCAGCGCCAGCGCGGCACCCAACCCTGTTACCCCACCGACGAGACCGATCACGAGTCCTTCGGCGAGAATCAGACCCGCCAGTTGTCGACCGTCAAACCCGAGGGTCTGCAGGATCGCGTGCTCGCGCAGGCGACTCTGGACCGCGAGGACGATCGCGTTGGCGATCAAAGCGAAGACCGCGACGAGCGCACCCCAGCCCACAAAGCTCGCAAAGTGGACGATCTCGACCAACTCGGCCGCGGCGCGCGCGACGAACGCTTTCTCAGGGCTCGTCCAAGTCGGGTCCGGGTCGTGAGCAAACTCCGCGTCGATCGCGCGAGCGACCTCTTCGAGTCGACTGGAGTCGGTCACTCGAACGTTGAACTGGGTCACGATCCCGCCCGAGTCGCCGCGCTTCGCCGTCTGCTGCACGAAGGAGAGATGTGTGTAGGCCGCGTTCTGGTCTTGAGGTTCATCCGACCGAAAGATCGCAGCTACCGTGACCGAGATGCCGGCCGCGGTGAACCGATCTCCGGGACCGATCCCGCGCCTCGCCGCCAGCGACTCACCGATCAGAGCGGCATCGCTGCGGCCGAGCCACGCCTCCTTCGAACCGGCGACGATTTCGAAGCGCGGGAAGTACGACTCTTCAAACGCTTCTTCGGGTACTCCCCGAAACGTGACGACGTCGAGCGAAGCGCGACAGCTCGAGACGAGAATCCGTACCGGTACCGCGGTTTCCACCCCGGGAATACTCTCGATCCGACTCTGGTAGTACTGGGGAAGTCGGCTCGAGTAGGGACAGAACCGATTCTCGCGGTAGACGATCAGGACGGTGTCGCCCTCGGCGACTTCGGTCGCTCGCGCGACGCCGGTCCGCATCGACTCGACCACGCAGAAGAGGAACATCGCGATCGCAACCCCGAGTCCGGTCAGGATCGATCGAGTCTGATGGCGGTAGACCTGCTTCAGAACGAGGGGAACAAACTTGAGAGGGTTCATGGTCGCGCCTCCAAACGACCGCCGCGCGCTGCGGCCGCGCGCTCATCGCTTGCGAGTTGCCCCTTTTCGAGGTGAAGCGTCCGGCCGGCGTAGTCGGTCGTCTTCGGGTCGTGGGTCACCATGACGAGCGTTGTCCCGAGCTCGCCATTCAGTCGCTTGAGCAGCGTCATAACCCGCTCGGCGGACTCGCGGTCGAGGTCCCCCGTCGGCTCGTCGGCGAGGAGTAGTTTGGGGCTGGTGACGATCGCGCGGGCGATGGCGACGCGCTGCTCCTGCCCGCCCGAGAGTTGTCGCGGGAAGTGATCGTGCCGGTCTGCGATGCCGGCGAGTTCGAGCGCGCGTTCGACTCGTTCGTGACGCGCCCGCCGACTCAGCGAGTGGAGGAGCAGAGGGAGCTCGACGTTTTCGTAGGCCGTCAACACCGGGACCAAGTTGTAGAGCTGAAAAATATAGCCGACATTGTCTGAGCGCCAGCGCGCGAGTTCGCGTCGCTTGAGCCGACCGATATTGCGCCCCTCGATCTCGAGTTCACCCGAAGTCGGTTGGTCGATGCCGGCGAGTAAGTTGAGAAGCGTCGTCTTTCCCGAGCCGGACGGTCCCATCAGCGCGACGAATTCGCCCTCTTCGATCGTCAGATCGAGCTGGTCGAGCGGAGTGATGACGTTGGTCCCGCGCCGGTACTCGCGGGTGACGTGGCGGCATTCGACAAAGCTCATCGCACCTCTCGCTCTCGTCTCAGATCGATCGAGTCGCCGCTACGTAAGTCTCGAGGGGGAGAGTCGACGACTCGCATCCCCTGCCCGAGGCCGTCGACGACACGAACAAACTCGCCTGACGTATCTCGAATCGTGATATCGCGCGCGAAGGCGCGGCCGCGACGTGCGCTCGCGGGCTCGACGACAAAGCAGCGCGCTCGGGTTCCCTTGACGTCGACAAGGGCCGAGCGAGGGATGAGAAGCGCGACCTCGGACTTTGACTCTTCGTGCGAAGGCTCGGCGACCGCGAGAAACTTGACGCGCGCGAGCATCTCGGGTTTGAGCCGTCGGTCGGGATTGTCGATCGCCACTTTGACTTCGACGGTGTTCTTCTGAATATCCGCTTCGGGCACGAGGCGAGTCACGCGACCCTCAAAGCGTCGGCTCTTGAGCGCTTCCACCGAAACCTGGGCGCGTTGGTCGGGAACGACGAGGGCAGCGTCCGCGAGCGGGACGTCGACGCGAACTTGGAGTGCTTCGGGATCGTAGAGGTGGACGACGTGCACCGAGTGCTCCCCCCCACCGCGACTGACGCGGGATCCTGGCACGACGAGCCGACGCATGCAAACCCCCGTAACGGGGGCCTTGATTTCGGTGCGTTCGAGCGCGAGTTCGGCAAGCGCGAGTTCCGCCTCGGCGATCTGAACCGCGGCGCTTTCGGCCTCGAGGCTCGCTTCCGCTACGACCGTATCGCGACGCTCTTCGATCAGGAGCTCGAGATGGCGACGGGCCGACGTGACCTGCGACTCCGCCTCTTCAATCTGAGCTCGGGCGAATTCGAGATCGGCCTTGCGCGCGGTCAGCGTCGCGCGCTGCACGATCTCGTCTGATTCGAGCACCCGGTACTCGAGCTCTGAGACCGTCCCCGACTCGACGAGCGGACGCTTGCGCTCGAGTTCGTCCTGGAGAACCTCGAGCTCCGCCTCTTGAACCGTGATGAGCGCTTCGAGTCGTTTGGACTCGGCCCGTCTCTGGGCGAGTTGAGCCACAAAGCGGTCGAGCGTTCCCTGTCGGTCGACGAGTTCGGTCTCGATTTCACTCGCGGCCGTGAGCTCGGCCCGCGCGGTTGAACGCCGCGCTTGGATGCGTTTGAGGTCGGCTCGTTTGCGGGCGACCTCAAGTCGAAACTCGTCGTCGACAAGCCGGGCAATTACCTGGCCTCGTTCGACCGACTCACCTTCGAGAACCGCAATCTCCTCGACGATGCCGTCGGTGAGAGCGGGCACAAAGATCGGGAAGGGGTCGGGTTCGATCCAGCCCGATGCTTGCACCACAACCTCACCCGCGACCTGCGTCGAATCGGTTTCGTCGGCCACCACCGCCACCGTGCTCACCGCGACTCCGGGAAAGATCACTTCGTGGAGCGCGACGAATAGGGCGAAGGTCGCTGCCGCCACGATCGTCAGCGGTAAGAGCACGCGGGTGCGAATCGAACGCTTCGGGGGGGGTATCCCGAGTCGATCAGGATCTGAAGCGGCGCTTTCTCGGGTCAACGGCTCGAGGTCAGTCATGCCGCCGCCGTTCAGCGAGCGACGGTTCGAGAGCGAACTCTCGGATCCGCATCCCCACTGCCGCTTCGACGGCGATGACGCAGTCGATCACCCGACGTTCCGCCTCGAGTTCGCCGAGTTCGGTTTCGATCCACTCGAGTTCGGCTTCGATCAAGGCGCGTTGGGAGACGAGACCCGACGCGTACTCTTGGCGGGTGCGCTCGTGGTTATCGCGGATCGCAACGACTTGCTCTCGGCGCACTCGGCTCAGCGTATCGTAAGCGATAGTACAGCTCGCGTAAGCGCTGCGAGCTTCTCGGATGGCTCGTTCGAGCACCTGTTCGGCCCGCCAAAGTTCGCGTTCGAGCTCTGATTCGGAACGAACTTCACGGATCTTGCCGAGACCCCAAAGAGGGGGCGAGAGATTGACGGCCGGAAACACAGCGTCGCGGTTTTGAAAGTTCTTCTGATGGACTACCCCGAGCTTGAGACTCGGGAGCCGCGCTAGTCTGGCCAGGGCGCGACGCGCCTCGTGGGCGGAGAGTCGGGCGAAGCTGGCGCGAGTGTCGAGTCGCTTGGCGATGGTCAGCTGGACGAGGTCAAACTCAGACAGACCGAACAGTGGATCGTTCGAAAGCAGCTGAGACTCAAAGCGCTGGGGAATTTCGAAATCGATCGAACCCGCCGCGATCCCGATGTGTTCGAGGAACTCGCGTCGTGCGAGCTCGAGTTGTTCGGCTTCGATCGCAGCTCGAGTCTCGGCTTGCACCTTTACGGCGCGCGCACGGTTCACGCCCGCGCGTCCCACCACTCCGGCCTCGTAATCGAGCTCCGCAAGGCTCTCGAGCTGGGCGATCCGGGCGGCGCTCTCTCGGGTGAGGGCCAGTCGACGGCATCGATAGACCAGTTCCGTGTGCAGCGTTTGAGCTTGCGTCCTGACTTCAAGGGCGCGGTGCGCCGAGCGGAGAACTTGAGCTTCGAGTTCCGCTGCAGCCGCTCGCACGGCGGTGGGACGCTCCCAAAACCAATTCAAAAGCTGGAGAAACTGGTTCAGCATCGGCGAGCCTCCCCCGCCGTCGACCGGGATACCGATAGCCACAAGAAGATCGGGAGCGGGCGGAGCTTTCGCCTCAGCGAGGCCCGCCGCCTTGATCGTGATCAAGGCCAGCTCTTCGCGAAGCTTGAGGTTTTGACCGAGAGCGAGGTGGATCGCATCGTCTCGCGTTAGTGGTCCGCGCCGCTCTGCGGGAGTGAAAGGTGTGACCGCGGCCCGCCGCCTGACGAGTTCGAGGAAGGTCTCGGTCGGTGTCTCATGATCGACACTGACGCACCCGGTCAGGACGATTCCGAGACAACTCGCCATTCGCAACATCGCTTTATCATTCTATCTCGATTCCATTGGAGATCGCTTCGAGCGGGATAGCGCTGAGCGCGTGCTCGCCGAAGCAGCCAAAGAGTCCACGGGGAAAACCCGAGATAGAACGCTTATAGACGGTAGCTTTGATAGAGCTCGAAGAGGGGACCGGCAGAGGCGATCGGCGGTGGACCGCGCCAAGGTGAGAGTGCCCGGTAAGCCGGCTTCCGGACTTCGATTTCGAGGATTGACAGGAGCGCGATCGCACCGGCCATTGGCTTGGACTTAGGTGGCGTTGAGATGAGACCGCTGAGATTCTGAAACGTGATCTCACAGCAACAGTCGGTCGACTCGGAATCATTCGGCTTGAGACTCTTCGTCGCGGCGCAATGCGGGCAGCGTGTCTCCGTCATCGCCTGAGCCGCCGAGGGTCCCTCCGAGGGTCCCTGGCAACAGGGTCGAAACCCGAGGCCCCCCGAGGAGCAGGCAAAGATCGGAATGTGACCGACGAAGCTCATCGAGAGCGCGGCGAAGAGGGTCAAGCTGGTTGCGATTCGATTCATACCCAAAGCCTAACCTGGAACCCCTAAGCTGTAAATCCACCGATTACGGCTATCCCGCCCAGCCGAAACTTGCGGCGGGCCCGGCAGCGGTTACAAAAATGGAGTCGCAAAATCTGGGAAGGGTGGGTCGACCCCCCCTTCACGCGGAATCCTTCAAGTTCTGAATGAGCGCCCACTAAGCGCCGTTGCGAGGGAACTCTGAGACCCGGAATCACCGAACGGGTCGGCCTCAAGCTGCTCGGGCTGCCGCCGACGTCCAAGATCTACCTCGGTTTCGCCGCGGCGAGCCTTGCCCTCTTTTTGCTCACGCGAAATCGAGCCGCCGCCTCGATCGCGTCGGCGGGTGGGACGGGAGTCGTGGCCTTCTTCGGGCTGCTCGGCCTCGCGCTCGTCGGCTCGGGGCTCCACGAGACCTACCAAAGAGCCCAGATCGAATCCCAATACCGCCGCGCCGAGGCGAACCTCCCGACGATCCGGAGACAGCTCGTTCAACTTCGAAGAGCGCGCAAAAGCCCGACTCGCTACCTGCGAGAACTCGGTTTTGACTCGTACGAAGTGCGGTGTTGGATCAAGGCCCAGGTCGACGAAGAGCTCTCTTCGTGAGTCCCCGGCGTGTCGCGGGAGTCGACGGCTGCCCTGCGGGTTGGTTCGCGGTCTGGACGAATACCACCGACGGGTTTCGAGGAGTCCAGGCCAGGTTATTTAACGAGTTGCAGGAACTCACGTCTCAAACTGGTGGTCTCACCCGGATCGCGATCGATATTCCGATCGGACTGCTCAACCGTGAAACGGTGGGCGGACGCACTTGCGACCGCGAGGCTCGGCGACTCCTCGGCCGACGCGCGTCGACACTCTTCACCGCCCCGAAGCGAGAAGATCTCGAGGTTCGCGCCTTCGAGGAGACCGAAGGGCTCAGCCTGCAAGCGTTTCACTTGATCCCCAAGATTCGCGAGGTCGATCGGGTCGCGCGGGAGACCTCTGCCCCGCTCTACGAGGCGCACCCCGAACTCGCTTGGATGCGGCTCCAGGGTGAGGTGTTAACGGAGAAGAAGAAGCGCGAGGCGGGAAGGAAGCGACGGCTCGCCCTGTTG
>CAYZYD010000226.1:0-6836 GCA_964482505.1 uncultured Planctomycetia bacterium
AGTCGTGATCGTCACATTCTCACGACCCCGAGAAAAAGTCGCGGACTGGGCGGTGACGTCTCGGTGCTCGAGTCGAGCCGACTCGAGCGAACGCAGCACTCGACCCGGAACGGTTTCCCCGGGACCAACCATCGGAGCCGCATAGCCTCGAGCCCAGTGGAAGAGCGCATCTTCTGAGATCAGATCCACGGGGTAGTCGATCTCTTGTTTCGAATCGGCTTCTCCGCCGAAATAGCTATGCGATTCGCTGCGGATCTTGTTTCGGTCGAAGAGCAAGTGATGGTAGACGTGTCCGCACCACTCTTGGCTGCTAAAGGCGACCTTGGTCGGGTAGCCCGCCGCGCGCCCCTCTTGGGGAACGCAGGTGACAAACGTGCTCGCCATCATATTGTAGTCGTACACGCCCGTTGGGTAGTCGGTCACGAGGTTGAGCTTGAGGACCGGGAACTTCTCTTGGCCACGACCGGTTCCGAAGTCAGCCTTGACTCGATCATCAGCGAGAAAATCTTCGGTCACGAAGATGGCGATCTGGGTCCCCTTGCGGGTCTTGCCGTAACGGCTGAATTCGAGGTCGTAAGTCGAGATTTCGGCCTTTCCGTCTCCCCAAATCTGCCAGAAGCTCGAGTCGAAGACAGGCGAGTTGAGTTCGTCGGCGCGGGCGGCGCAGGCAGCGAACGCAAGTCCGGCCGTCAGTAGAGCGATTCGGATCATGGGGTCTCCTTTGTCAGTATTTTCCGGACGAGCCGAAGATGGTGATCGAGATGAATGCGGGCGAAGCGAATCCATTGCCGCGCGCTGAGTCCGCCGAGCACGGGGTGATCGATCCGTCCCCGCAACTTAGCGATCTCGGCCGCGGGTAAGTCTTGGATTCGATCGAGCAGTGAATTCACATTCGCAAAGAGTTTATCGAGGCGGGCGGGCTCAGGTTCGGCGCTCGGTTGAACGCGAGCCGGCGCCTGAGCTCCGCGTGGTATACGCCCGAGGAAGAGCACCCAGTATCCACGCCAGTTCGGGCCGCCCCGGGCCACCGGCGACGCTTGATCGGCGGCGCGGTTGAGTACCAAGACTCCTTTGAGCGATCCCTCGGTCGCAAGCAGTACATGCTCGGCATGCTGGGCGGGACTCCAACTCGAGACTCGAGGCACCGTACGCCCAAAGCGGTTTCCCTCAGCGGAACGGAGTCGCTCGAATTCTCGACAAGATTCTCGAATTCTGAGTATTTCTCGGGCGACCATTCAAACTCATAACACAAGCTCACACCACGAGCACATAGAGCAAGGGGTGGGGTTACGGGGCGTCCCCGTTCGCCAGTTGGACGGAGTGACTCTGCAAACGAACAACCGAATCCCGAACCCCGAAGTTCGAATCGTCTGCAGTTTCGGAACGAGCTGCCCATTGAGGGCTGATCGCCACTGAAGCTGATCGCCAGCGCCATCGGCTCGAACCTCGCCGCACCCGGTTGGTTCCTGACAGTACTTAGCGTCGAGTTGAAGTAAAAGGACTCTGAGCCGAAATTATCACCGCCGGCGGGCTGCCGTCACCCTCTTTTAATCTGGCTCAGTATCGTCTCATCTTTGATCTTTTTATCTTCGGCGAGAAGAAAGGCCTTGCTCAGGATTATCGATAGCATGCCATCTCCTTCGAAGGGGAGGAAGACTTTATCCGCCGCTGACTTGGCGGAACTCTTCTGGACGATACAGAGATATTGATCGTCGGGCTCCATCAAAATGTTCCCGGACCTCAGGTGGATCTTATAAGTCCTCAGGTCGCCTTTGACTCGAAGGAATCGATCTTCAACTGTGGCCCGCCCGGCGATCTTGAGCCGCGGAATGAGCCGGGCGAGGGTCGCCTTGCGCGCTTCGGCCACTTCCGAGAGGTCACCGAAAGAGTATTGCTGCCAGTAGTCGTAATAGCGACCCTCGGGACCGCCGTCGCTCCAATTGGGGTCGTTGCCGACGCTCGCAACTCCGACGAACAGATCGACGTCGCGCAGGACTTCGGAGAGCGCGAGCGGCTTGACCTCTTCGATCGGTACCGGCTCCTCATCGCTGGGGTCGTAGCCTCCGCCCGAGGCGTGAGCGTAGCTCTGCGGTGCCTCGAGCCGGTAGAAGCGTACTTGATCCGTCACTATGTAGTAGAAGGTACCCGTCTCATTGGTGTCGACCTCGTAGTTGTCGCCGACGCCTTCGATCCAATACTCAGCCCGTAGATTCCAAACGGGTAGATCGATCGACGCGGGCGGGTACGAATCGTCGACAAGCAAACGGAGTGAGTTGCGCCAACCTCGGTTGGCGCAGAGCGCATTGAATTGATGCTGTTTGAGGATGTGAGCGGCAAAGCGGTTTGAATAGAGACGGGTTCGGCGTTCGGCGTCGGTTAAGAGGTAGACTTCGCGGTGCGCTTGCTTAAACGGTTGCCGCACCTCGCGCGTTTCAAACCAGTGGCGCCAAGCGAGTATTTCGTCCGAGAGCGATTCGATCGGGTGCCAGAGCCGGACGCGAACTTCGCCATTCGCCTCAAATACTGGGACGACTTCCCCAACCGAGTCGACGATCTCGCCCTCCCAGAAACACCCCGTCCTCGACAATCCGTTCCACTCAAAGGTCCAGACGAGTCGCCGTGCAATCGTGCCGACGAGAGGATGGTCGAGGTAGCGCTCTCGCCAGGTTTCGAGTGACCAATCTTTGGCTGAAAGGTAGAGCCGGTCGATACGGTCGCGCTGGGCGGGCAGCATCTTCTGGATATCCTTCGCCGCCTGTTTGAGATCCTTGATCTCCTCCGCGCAACGCTCCTTGATCGCGGCGGGTATCGACTTCTGTCGCTTGCCATCGGCCTTGACCCAAGTCAACGTCACCGATTGCGTTCCGACCACTTGGAGCTCAGCCGTGAAGTCACCGAGAGTTTCCTGGGTGCGACCGACTTCAGTGAGCCCGTAGGCCGGCACCGAGATCTCTTCGAGTTCGTCCTTGGGTAGGCCCATGCGATCGGCGGCCCGGGTGAGTGCTTTATCAATCTCGCGCAAGCCCGTCTTGAATTTGACGCGGACCTTGAGATAGGCGAGGCGACCGACCGCCTCGAGTGTTGGAATCATACCCAGGGCGTATACGGCCGCGTTGCCAACTCTGACGAGGCGAGGTCCCAACCCGGGAATCTTTTTGTACGAAGTCAACGTCAACGCACAGAGGGCGCGAGACACGCGCGGATCTTCGAGTGTGCGGCAACTCCAGACCAGCCCTTTGAGAATATCGGCATGGCTATCGATGATCGTTCCCTCAGGCGCCATCGCCCCGGGCTGACCGAGATCGGTGCGAGGTTTATCGACGAGTGCGAACCACGTCGTGAGACGATCGATCAACTCTTCGGAATCGATCTTGTCCAAAAGCTCTTGCGCCCGTTTATCCCACTTTTGGGTGGGCTTTGAGCTCGTCGCGGATTGGGCATGATTAACAATTTCAATCCAAGCCGAACGTAGGGTGGGAGCCATCGCCGAGAGATCGGCCAAGGCACGATCCGACCACGCTTCGCCGGGCTGTACGCGGTGCTCGGGGGTCTGCCCGAGCAACGCCTCCACGCGACGACCGAGCTTCTCCCAGTCGCGGTCGTGACTTTGCCGGATCACCGATTGGTTGAGCCGGTGGAGCGCATCGCGAAGCTCGGGGCTGAGGTCTCCGTCGAGCTGTTCGACCGCGTTGACAAAGGGACGCACGGGATGTGACCAGAGTCCGAGCCGCGCCGAAGGCACGGCCCCGAGGTGTTCCCCGAGGGGCTCGAGATCGGCGGCACTGAAGGGGAGTTTGCGTCGCATCACCGCCTCGATCGCGGCATCGAGGAGCTTCTTTGTAGTCCAGAGCAATTGCCAATCTTCGCTCGAATCCGCAGCGTTGACCTGGCTCACTTCCTGCCGATAGCGTTCCACCCGCTGGTCTGAGTGCGGCAATCGAGCGACGAGGGCACGCACTAGGCGAACCGCTAGATCGGGTTCGAGCGCATGGATAGTCCGACCCGACTCGGTCGATTTGAGTTTGAGATTGAGATAGTCGCCCTCGCGATTTTCTTCAAGGAATCGACTGATGAGGTCGTGTTCTTGCGCCAACTCCCCCACTTGATCCGCCGGAAACTCGTCGATACCGATCGTCGCCCCGGTGCTCTTGATCGAGCCCATCTCAGCCTCCGACCAAAGGTACGAGCTTGATAAAGGTCACTTCGGTTTCCGGAGTGACGACGATCTCTCGTTCGAGCTCACCCAGCTGTTCATCGCCGGCGAGGACAAGAATGCGATTCTCTCTGAAGGCGTCAAGCGCGCGTTCGTATTGAGGCTCCCAGTCGATAGTGCGAGGTCGCTTGAGCCGGAAGCCATTGAGCTCGACTTCAGTGTCCGTAGGTTGGACAAGCCCCTGAAAGATCTCGGGTTGGCGAGCGTTGTAATCCTTCACTTCTTGAAAGACGCGAGCCCGGATCAACTCTTGAACGGTCACGCGATCGGTCAGGAAATCGAGAGTGAAACGACGGACGGATTCGCCCGTGACTGTCTCGTCGCAAATCGTCAGGGTCTGGGTCAAGACTGTCTCTTTCTCCGCTTGGCTCGAGCCGAATGAAATCATCAAGAACAAATTCTGGCTGGCACGCTCTCGGCAACCAAAAGCTGGCCCGTAGATCCGATATCGGCAATCCTCGAGTCTCACCTCGCGCCCGACTCAGTTTCTGACTCACGCCGCCTCCGGACTTTGCGAGAAGATCGATCGGAAGCACCAGGCCAACGTTGCTTTATCGCGCTCCGTCCTTATCTTAAGGGGGATGCTCTGAGGCCTCTCACTCTTTCGAGATCCAGTACTCGGAATAACCCAGGTGTGCGGGCGCCGACCTTTTCGGTACCTGCCCGCGGCTTGACGGTGCCGCTTCCACCACGAGAGATGTCCTTTAAGAACGTTCAGTTTGCTAGCCTTGCGCTTGCGAAGGTTCAAGTCCCGCGCCGCGTCCATCGTTTTTGAGCGGGGGCCAAGGGTTGTGGAGTGGGCTGAAGAGAAGCCCGCGTTCTCCACCGCAAAGACGCAAGGGCTAACAGAGGGGGGTTCACATCCACAGGGGGGACGAGGAGGTCGTGCTCATGTCACGTACTCAAAGTCTTTCGTTCGGTTGGTCTTTCTTCTTGCTCTTGGTTCTCGCCGGTTCGGGTGTCGCCCAATCAGTGGGGGCCGACGTCACTTACTTGGATTGCGACAGCGTCGAGTACTGGGGACAGCAAGGCGGGGTGCATGGATACTCGCTGCAGAGCGATACCTGTAACATCGGAGATGAAAATCTCCTCTGGGGTAGCGTCACTCCCCTGCTCGGGATGAACGCCTACAAGTACGAAGACGGTCGACTCAGACAGATCGGCATGTCTTGGCTCAAGAACGGTACCACGGCCTTCGCTGGTAATGGTCCCTGCGGTAGTTGTAACGGCCAAGGTGGTTCGGTGCTTGGCGCGGGCTGTCTCGACGTCTACGGCGCGGGCTTTAACGGATTTCAGTCAATCCTCGGTCGCCGCTCCGATTGCAACGCCTTCACCGGCGACTACCCCGGCGTTCAAGCTGCGGGCAGCGGCGCAATCGCAAAGAGATTACAGATCGATGGGAGCGACCTAACGGCAGGCGGCACTTACTATATAGAAGGCGTCTACGTGGCACCCGACGATGCGCTGGCGAGGAACGCCATGAACAACGCCTCCTACAAGCAGGTCAACCTTGCCGGATTTGAGCTCAATCCGATCGGTTCGATGAACGTCGGCTTCCCCGCGATCTACGCCTGGCAAGATCAAGATCCGAGCGTTGAGATTCAAACCTTCTCCGCTCCGAGCGAAGGAACCTACTTCGTCGCTTCAAAGGTCACCGACCTCGGCGGCGGTGAGTACCGTTACGACTACGCGATCTTCAATCTCAACTCACACATCTCGGGCGCTGCTTTTGAGATCCCTCTGAGCGGAGCGCTCGCCACCGATATCGGCTTCAACGACGTCGACTACCACTCGGGTGAAATCTATGACAACACCGACTGGAATAGCTCGACTTCGGGTGATGCCATGCGCTGGTCGAGTCCGCAGACCTTCGCCGAAAACCCCAATACAAACGCGCTTCGGTTCGCGACGATGTACAACTTTTGGTTTACAGCAAACGCCCCCTCGACTACCGGAGACGCGACCTTTGAATTCTTCCGCCCGACCTCGCCGAGCAGTATTACGATCAGCCTGCCCGTGCCCGAGGGAGTCGCGACTCCCGACCTCTACGTCCGCGGCGACTGTAATGGCGACGCGAGCGTTAATGTCGCCGACCCTGTCTTCCTGCTGAGCGCCCTCTTTCCATCGGGCGACCCCGCTCCGACCCCGGGTTGCGATGACGCTTGCGACGGCAACGACGATGGAACGCTTAACATCGGCGACGCGATCGCGATTCTCAACGTGCTGTTTTCCGGTACCGTGATGCCAAACCCCTATCCAACCTGCGGAGAGGACCCGACCACAGGTGACTCCCTCGGTTGCGAGACTCTACCGAGCTGCCCCTAAGGTCGTTGAGAATCGAATCCGTCCTTCTGACGCCGCGAGCGGACCCTTGCGACTTCGCAGTAGCGGGCTCGTGAATAATGCGGGCAGCAGCACTTAAGCCGTTTTCGATTTGGACTAATTGGGAAAGGCGCGCGTTCAGCCGAACGCGCGCCTTTTCTTATCGGGGAAACAGTCACGGACTGATGGTTTGCCCGCCCGGAGATCAGCTTCTAACGGAATGACCTTTTAAAGAAGCTGCTAAGCGTCATACCGTTCGCTGCGATCATAACTGCCCCGGCGATCTCTTCCGCCGCCGCCC
>CAYZYD010000227.1:0-6804 GCA_964482505.1 uncultured Planctomycetia bacterium
GACTGCGACCGCGTCTCGACCCGGAGCGGAGTTACTAAAGCGCTCGGCGGCCAAGAATTCGACGATGTTCGACCCGAGAGCCGTGTCGAGATCGAGCCCCGAGTAAAAGGGGCCGTACGGATCGGAGGGATTGCTGCAGTCATTGCCGGGATCGCCGTCGATATCGTCACAGGGCAAATCGACTTGAGCTTCGCTCGGGTTGTATTGGAGAACAACGGCGAAACCATTGAGAGGGAGTGGATTGTCGACTTCGATCAACAGGTCGCGAGTTCCCCCGACGGTAGCTGGGGTATCGCAGAGGTTGCGAATTCTCATGAAGTAGTTGTTGGCGACCTCGACCGAACCAGCGATTTGCGTCGGCACTTCGATCGAAAACCCACCGGTCGAAAAGAGGTTGTCGACAGGCGGGCTTCCCTGGCCGTCGATAGGGGCGACTTGGATTGGCGGGTTGAGGCCGGGGGCTCCGGTCGGGTACGGGAGGTTGACCGAGTCGACATCAAAGACGAGGTTGACGAGATTTTGTTCGGTCATCGGCGACTCTGGAATCGTGGTCGAAGCCAACGGTTCGAGTGCGAGTACGACGCCCACCACGACCGAGCCGGTGTTTGCGGTCAGGTCGGGTTGAATACTGAGCTGCGCGAATTCGGGTGATCCCCCGGGACTGTTAGCGCCCGTGATCGTATTTGTGAAGTCGATACCAGTCAGCTCGAGCCGTTCAGTGCCGTAAACGATCGAGAGGCCAAAACCCTCCATCGCTTCGTCGTTAGTCACAAACACGGGAACCAGCGCCCCCGTTTCACCCGGTTGGAGCGCGTCAGGCCCCACTCGGTCGCCGACCCGAAGCGCGTTGTCTGCTTGAGCGATAGTGCAGGTGAAGATCGCTCCCGTGAGTATCAACGACTTGGTTGCCATCGACTTGAGTGCTTGGCGAAGTTTAGGCGCCGGAGATGGTCGCATCGTCTCTCCTCGTCCCATCTGTCTTATCGACTCGAAGGAGTTTGTAAGTTTGAATGAACTTGAGCCCTTGGTTCGGCTACCGGCAAGAACCCTTGCCCCGCCGAGTTCCCGATTATAGCTCCCGGGCTTCGAGCCGGCTAGTGGCCCCGCCAGATAGATAAACAATACGACTTAGAGAGATTCTCGGGGATCGGCTGGTCGCTCGAGCGGAACTTGCGGGCAAAAAAAAGCACGGAAGTCGGTTTCGACCTCCGTGCCTTCACAAATCGACTTGCGCGTTTTAGCTATCGCAACCCAGCAAATCGGTATCGGTCGGGTCCGTGCCGGCAGCCGGGAAGGGAGCCGGGGGCGGAGGACCGTCGAGAAGCAGGTAGTTCCAACCGTAGATCGGGTCGGAGACGTCGAGATCGCCATCGTCGTTCTGGTCACAAGCGTCTTCGCATGCGAGCGTGGTTGCCGCGACGAAGAACTCTTGGATGAAGAAGATACCGTCAGCGAGGTCGACTTGGTCGTCACGGTTGCAGTCGCCGCGGATAAAGAGAACCGCGGAGATATCGATACCACCGTTGACGAGGCTCGGCGGGAAGGTGTCTCCAGCCGGGTCGGTGTAGAGGTTGTCGATTGCGGGCGAACCGAGTCCGTCGACGAAGGTGAGAGCGGCGAACGAACCGAGAGCCGCGCCAGCGTCGACCGTGAAGTCGGCCGCGATGATCGGCTGGTCATTACCCGGAGCAATCACGGTGTCGATCGGGTCGCTCGTATCGATCACGACGCCGAGAACGATTTCACCGCCGGCTGCAACTTGGACACCGACGAAATCAGCGCCAGCGGCAGCGCCGGTCTCAGCCACGCCATCGAGGTCAACGAGAGAGTCGTCGTAGGTGGCCGAAACTTGGAAACCCGAAATGTCTTCGATGCTGGTGAGCAGGACATTTGCGGTGACCGAGTTACCGGGACCGGCTTGGACCGTTTCCCAGGTAAAAGTATTTTCGTTCTCGATAGCGATCGAACCATTATTGGTCGTGGGATCGATTGCTTCGCCGTCAACCACGACGACGACTTCGACCGGAGGACCGCCGAGGGTCTCGCAGAAATCGACCGAAGCGGTCGTCCCCGGCAAGCCGCTGACGTTGTAGGTGATATCGAGGGCTTCAAAACCAGAAACAGCACCAAGCGTTTCGATGGCGTCGAAATCGATAACAACCCCGTGGGTGACTCCGCCGGGCTCCATGTTGATGTCGCTAAAGCTCGGGGGACCTCCTGCGCGGACCGTGCTGGTTCCGCTACCATCGACAGCCATGTCGACTGCGAGGTCTGCACCGTCGCAAACACCGTATGACCAACCTTGAATCGGATCGCCTGCATTGTCGATCGTTACGGTGACCAAGGATTGATTCCCGGGAGTCCCGGTCGTATTCGACAGACTCAGTGTGTAGAGGCTACCGGCGTAAAGCGTGCTTGAGAGCACACACGCCAGTACCATCGCCAAAAGTTTACGCATGCCTTCTTCCTCCTCGTTCGACCCATTCCTGCCTGTGAGCAGAAAATTCAGTAGGGGTCAGTGTTAGCGAGAATTGTCTAGACGCAGCTTCTCCTCCGACTGCGTCAAAACTCTTCGCCAGAATCTTTTGAAGATCTCACCCAGGTTGGAGCTGGTGCTATTGCTAGCTCTCCAACTGGTGTATTCAGCCCGATGGTTGGACATCTTATAGACACCCCCAACGACTGTCAAACCACCCTGAGTGGGATCCTAACTGTTAAAAAGCAAGTGCTTGGCAAACTAGGTTTTGCCACCCACTTTCGGAAAAAATCACTTCTAGCACGAAAACGGATCCGTAAACGTCGGATCTGCGCCTGAGTCTGGGTAGGGCGCCGGCGGTGGGGGCGCACTTAAGAACAGGTGCAGAATCAGGTAAAGCGAATCCGAAAGATCGATGACTCCGTTGTCGTTGACGTCGGCTGCGTCGAGGCAGTCCGGAGCGGGGCCGGCTGCGTAGAGGTAGTTCAGCAAGTAGGTTGCGTCGCTGACGTCGATGTTGAGGTCCTGGTTCGCGTCGCCGCGAATAAAGTCGGTGCCGCCCGCGGCGAGCAGCAGCTTGAAGAGTGTTCCCGTCACCGAGTTAGCGACGAAAAGGGTATTGTCCGCGTCGTCGATTCCGCGGATCGCGCCCGCGATTTGAACGCTCGGGCCGATCACGCCGAAGGACAGGATGAAGGTGTCGTTAACCCCGGTGGTCGGAAAGAATTGTTGACTCTGCGGAACGACGCCAGGAGTCGACTCAACCGTGGCGAGCCAGTAGCCGTCGACCGAGTTGGCGTCGGCGGGAGTTTTCGCGATGCCCGAACCGAGCGTCGTAATCACCGGCGGAGTCGCGGTGCTTTTCGTCACCCCGAGGCAGGAGACGGGATTTGACTGACAAGCCGGCTGAGCCAAATCGCAGCAGATCGCCATCTCGTCCGGATCGACGGCGATAAACCGACGCGACCCGAGTTGGGTGGCAATCACGACGATCGCGTCGATATTTGAATCGTAAGTCAAATCACGCAGGTCGCTCGCTCCCGCGCCGAGTCCAGAGATCCCGTAGCTTCCCAGCGGGGCAAAGCCGTTAACCGCATCGTAGCGAGAGATCGTATTCGAGCTCTGTCGCGAGACGTGCACGATATCCCGAACAAAGTCGTAGGCGACTCCCCGGATTCTCGTGAAGCCAGTATCGAACATGTCGACCAGGTTGAGGTCGGTGTCATAGATAAAGACCATGCCCGAAGACGCGCTATCTTCGGTGACAAAGATTCGATCGCCGGCGGGATCGTAAGCGATCCCGTAGGGCTTGGCGGCTGCGAATTGTTTAAAGTCGACGAGGCTTCCCGGGCCGACTCGCACGGTGATGGTTCGAGGGGCGACATCTTGGTTGCCCATATTCGCCACGATTCCCTCGATCGTGTATTGGACCGAGCTGACGTCGTCGGGGGGGGTATCGACAAAGCTCGTCGAGTCGCCGCTTGCGTCCGTGTTGATCAGTACGCCATTGCGTTTGATCTGGATCCCGTCGTATCCACCCGAGGTTCCGGGCCCGTTGTTTACCCAGGTCAATTGAACCTGCCCGCTCTCGAGTGATCGACCGATGAATTCACTCGGGGGGATCGGGTCGGGATTGGGAAGGTTGACCTCGAAGACAAAGTTGGTTCCCGAGGAGGCGAAGAGCGAATCGCCATCGCGCGCAATCCCTTGGATTTGATCGATCGAGGTTGCGTCGAGATCGACTCCGGTCCGAGCTCCCGTCGAGTCGATTCGCAAGATTCGGTTGGCAGTGTTTGCAAGTAAGTTGCCGTAAGTGATGTCAAAGAAGCCCTCACCACCGACGACGTCGTGGGAGATGCCCGTTCCAAAGATCACCTCATCGGCACCGAGTGGAATTGCGATCTCTTGATCGATGTTACCCGTGGTCGGGTTGATCCCGAGGAGTCGGTCCGCGACGTTATCGCGAGACCAGAACAGATCGTTCAAGCTATCGTAGGTCAGTCCATAGAGATCGGAGTCGGAGTCGTTAACCGTTACCGCGCTACCGATCGGTGATCCCGTGCTATCGAACGCTTGAATCTGAAAGCTCACCGTCGGTGGAACCGTACCCACGCGGGCGAGCGCGACGAGTTGGTTGTTGGTTGAATCGAATGCGAGACCACGAGCAACCGGAGTTGGGGGAAGACCGACCCCCGCGCCAAACGGGTGATTGATCGGGCTGCTCGCATCTTCGCTGAGCAGGGCGCCGGCGTTGTACACGCACACGGTGCCGCTGAGTAAATCGATAACGTAGAGTTTCGAATTGGCCGCGTCGAAAGCGACGTCGGTCGCCGGTCCCGAGGCGCAATGCGCGGTAGCGCTGAGCACCTGACCCGATGCGTTCGGGCAGATGGCCAACCCTGCGAGTATCAATGCAAGACCCAACCGCTTAATCATTCTGTTCTCCTCAGTGCCTCTTAAAAGACAATCCTGATTCGTGCAGTGTCGCCAAGCGCAACGTGTTTACGCTGCGTGTCGAAGGGTCACTCTGTCGCGACCCCAAATCGCCGCCGTCAGTTTTCTGTCGCAGTTTTATCGACGATCAATGCGTCAGCATCAAAGCGTCGACGTCGAACCGTCCTAGACGTTATCTCTGCGACGCTCACGATCTTGATCTAAGAAAAGCCCAACGTGCTTGGCTCACCCTCTTCTGCACTTCGTGCAAGAAGATCTATTTGTCTATTCGGTGAAGATTTATGAAATCCTACGCTGTAGCCAAACCACGACGAAAGTATAACGGTGGGGTAGGGAGTGGCAAGGGGTCAAGGATAGATACGATAGAGCGTCCTCGGGAACGGGATCGCCTCGCGAATGTGTTCGATTCCCGAAACCCAAGCGACGGTTCTCTCGAGTCCTAAACCGAAGCCCCCGTGCGGAACTGTGCCGTAGCGGCGGAGATCGAGATACCACTCGAATTCTGTCTCCGGCAGCTCGTGTTCTTGGATTCGAGCGGCGAGCGTCTCGAGGTCACTCTCGCGCTCGCCGCCACCGATGATCTCGCCGTAGCCCTCGGGAGCGAGCACGTCGACCCCGAGCACGTATCGCGGATCCTCCGGGTCGCGCTTCATATAGAAGGCTTTCACCTCGTGCGGATAGTGGGTGACCATCACCGGCCGGTCGTACTGCCCCGAGATCAGAGCTTCGTCGGGAGCTCCAAAATCAGACCCGACCGTAAATTCGTGTCCTGCGTCGTGCAGAAGCTGAGCTGCCGCTTCGTAACTGAGGCGAGGAAAAGGGCTTTTGACGCTCTCTAACTTGGATCGGTCCCGCTCGAGCACATCGAGCTCGCGAGCCCGATTTTCGAGGACACGCTCGACGATTCGAACCACCATCCCTTCGGCGAGCTTCATAACGTCCTCAAGTTCGGCGTAAGCCATTTCTGGCTCAACCATCCAGAATTCGCGTAAATGCCGCTTAGTTTTAGACTTTTCGGCTCGGAATGTCGGTCCGAAGCAGAATACTCGGCCGTAGGCCATCGCGGAGGCTTCGTTGTAAAGTTGACCGCTTTGACTGAGATAGGCCTTTTGGTCGTCTGAATAACTGACCTCGAAGAGGTCGGTGGTGCCTTCGCAAGCGTTCGGGGTAAAGATCGGCGAGTCGACATTGATAAAGTCGTGATCGTGGAGGTGATCCCGGATAGCGCGGATCACTTCGTCACGAATCCTCATCAAGGCGACCTGCTTGGACGACCTCAACCAGAGATGCCGATGGGAGAGGAGGAAGTCGACGCCGTGCGCCTGGTTGGCGATCGGGTATTCCTCGGCGACCGAAACGACCTCGAACGAGTCGATTTCTAGCTCCACTCCCCCAGGAGCACGATCATCCCTGCGGACCGGCCCCGTAACCCGCAGCGCACTTTCGTAGGGGAGACCGATGAGTTGCTCCCACTGTTCGTCACTGTAGTTCGCTTTAACTGCAATACACTGGACCGTGCCCGATCCGTCCCGCACTTGGAGAAAGGCGATCTTTCCCTTGGAGCGACGGTTTTGAAGCCAGCCCTGAACTGTGACCGATTGCCCGTCGTGATCTGCGAGATACGCGACTCTTGCCGTAACCATGATCCCTACAACCTTGATTCGGAACTGCGGAGGAGACTGCTGAAAGATCGCGGATTCTGTCAGTTACGGGGCCGATTGCAACAGGGGCTGTTTTATCTTAGGGGCCTTTCGCGAAGGCCCCTCTCAGGTTTGGGCGAAGCCCAAACCCGATTCACCCCCACGAGCAGGGGAGTTCTTGGGGCTTGATGCTTAGGGGGCTGCTGTTTTTTTAGGGGCCTTTCGCGAAGGCCC
>CAYZYD010000228.1:0-6795 GCA_964482505.1 uncultured Planctomycetia bacterium
GGGAGGTCGAGGGCCGGCGATTCTTGCTCGAACTTTTCGAACAGGACACTAGGGGCCGAGGTCGGGGTGGTTGGCGAGGATCGTCTCACGGTCCGGCGACTCCCCGGCGCCGACCGCCTTAAGATAATCCGCGACAATCAAATCGATTTCGGTTTGGCATTGCGAGTCCAACGGCCCTCCCCCGGGCTTCGCAATCTCCGTGTTTATTGCGGTGTGTGCAATGCGGTCGGCAATTTGAGATTCTTCAGGCGAAGGAGGGTAGCCGACCCGGCTCGAGTTCGGCAACGCGTTCTCAGACCTCAGCGATAGCTCGCCGACCCGCGCCGGGGGCGCCGTTCCCGGGCCGGGTCCTTTCCCTTGTGGATTCACGGTCCGGGGATAGCATCGCGACTATGGAACGCAAAGCCACGCGCGAACTACTCTTTATTCTTATCGTCGCCTGTCTTCTCGGGGGGGTCGGGTTCTATTCCGTCGCTTGGCTCACTCGACCGAAGACTGAGCTCAGCGTCGCAAATAGCGCGGCTCACGACTCTTCTGAGTCAGCCGAAAGGTACGGTTCAAGTCGGACCGTCGGGGCTCGAGCGAATACCGAACCGCAAACCGGCCGATCTCTGGATCCGACGACTTCGGATTCTCAAGCTCGCGACGAGTTCGTAGGGACCGAGGTCGAGCCCATTCGTTACGCGATCGCCGGGCAGGTGACCGACGCCGACGGTCGGCCGATCGAAGGAGCGAATGTCGAAGTTCTCCCCTTTCAGCCAACGCTCTTCTCTCATCAAGCGATCGAGTATCTCGCCTCTCTCTCTGCGCCCGAACTAGTCTTCGCTTCCGAAGAGACGGGGAGACTCGGACTCTTTGAACTCGAGCTCCCGGGGCCAGGTCGGTATGTCCTTCGAGTGGTTGCGGTCGGTTACGAAGGGGCAGTCGAAGGTCCGATTCGCGTCCATCCCAAACGTCCCGAAGCCTCGGTCGCGATTCCACTGACCGCGGGCTTTCAGATCGACGGTTGGGTCGAAGACTCGAGCGGGCGGCGGCTCGAAGGCATCGCGGTCAACATCCGTTCTCGTAAACGGGGCGATGGCCTCAATCGATTTACGCGTCAGGTTAAGACCGACGCGGGCGGTCGGTTTGTTTTTCGGGGGCTCGGCGCCGTCGACTACACCTTGCTCGTTCCGCCCGATCAGGCCGAGACGGATACGGTCGGCTGTCTCGTGCCGTCGGTGATCGCCCCGACTAGCGACGTGCTGATCAAGCTTCCCATCGGCGAGAGTTACTCCGGGCGTGTCCTCGATAACGAGGGTCGGCCGATCCGAGGGGCTCGGATTACCGCGCTCAATCCCGTTTCATTCGACCAGGCCTTAACCCGCGAAGATGGTCGCTTTAACCTCCGGCTCAATGGTCCCGACGCCGATATCGTGATCGAGTCGAGCAGCTACCTATTGCTCGAGGAGCGGATCTATCTCAATCGTCCCGGGACCCACGAGTTCGTCTTGCGACGAGGTGACCAACTCGAAGGTCAGCTCCGCTTCCCAAATGGTGAGCCTGCGGTCGAGGTCGAAGTCGCCCTATTGCAAGCGACCCAATTCTTGGGCCGTCTACAAACCGCCCGCACTGATGCGAGTGGGAAGTTCGTATTTGGAGGAGTCGAGCCGAGTCAGCCCTTCTTTTTGCTGCCGAGATTGCGTGACTACTGGCTTCCCTTCGACCGTGCGATTCGGCGTGCGGATGCCTATACGCTCGCTCCAACCCTGTCACTGCGCGGTCGAGTAATCGATACGAACGGTCGACCCGTTCGGAATGCCTGGGTCCACCTCAAGTCGGCTGATCCAGCGGATCTGTCCGCCCGCGCGCTCAATTGGCTGCGTGGAGAGGCGGAGACTTGGACTCAGCCCGACGGCGCGTTTGTCTTAGAGGACCAGTTACCCGGCGTCGAGTATGAAGTCGTGGTGATTCACGACGATTCGGCCGAGACCAGTCGCAAGGTCATCGTCGGCGCGGAGCCACCCGAAATCGTGCTATCGCCGGGTGGCGGCCTCGACGTCCGATTGACGACAACCGACGGTCGGGTGCCCGTCGATGCCTACGCGATCCTGACTTGGCCCGGTGGCCCCCAAGTGCGGCAGCGACAAAACGGCGAACTCGAAGGAGGCGTGCGATACTTCGCCGGGCGTACCGGCATAATCCAGATCGACCGCCTCCCCGCGCGCACGTTGCGGTTGACGATCGTTGCCGAAGGCTACGTGACCGAGCGACTCGACCTGACGATCGAGGAGGGGGTGCTTCTCGAGCGAGCTGTGACGCTCGTCCCCGGTTGTGAACTCAGGGTTCGGGTCACCGGCGACGCGGGGGAGCCGCTCCCGATGGCCCAAGTAACGGTATCGAGTACCTCTTCGCCATCGGGATCAGCGCGGCGCGTTATCAGGCGACGGACCGGCTCGGACGGAATCTGTCAATTCGCTTCGCTCGAGCCCGGGCGCTACCGAGTGCAAGCGAGCTATTCGAGTCGACGCATCTCGGAGTCCTTGTCCGCGCCCGATCCCGACCAATACGAGCTTGAGCTTCGGTTCCCGTCTCTGAGGGTGGCTCCTCAAACAAAGTGACTCGGTTCAAGAGCCAGCAGTAGCGAATCGCCTCGAGCGTGCGTAGGACGCCGTGAGCGGGTCTCTTACGGTTTTGATACTGGACAGGCTCAGACATCTTGCGGGCTAAAGTGGTCATAAGGTCGACACTTGTTCACACGGAGCTTAAGAAGTCGGGGTAAGCGACCGAGGGAGTGACAAGAGAGTGCGAAGGGCTGGTGATTTTTTCGGGCTGGGTTAAGTTGTCCGCCTCGCCTGCGTGCTCTTCCTACTTGAGAGGAATCCTCGACATGACTCCGAATCGAACCCGCTGGGATCGCGGCTATCCCATACTCTCCTTTGTCTCCATCTTCAGCCTCGTGGCGCTCACCAGCTTGGGTTGCTCTCAAGGCGAGAAGCCATCTTCAAACGCTGCGGGTGGGAAAGCCCAGGCTCAAGAGTGGAAAGTGACCGGGGATCCCGCGCAAGGGCGGCAAGTCGCGATGAACTATTGCAAAATGTGTCACAAGGTCGAGGGCCAGACAATGCTCGGCAACGCCCCCGATATGGACAAGAAGTACGTCACGATGCTGCTCGACGATATGAAAAATTATGAGCAGCGTGCGAGCAAGTGGCAGGAGCAGAGCCCCAAGGATTATGAGATTCGCAAAAAGGCTTTTGACGAAATCCTCGCGATCCAGAATCCCAAGCACCGCCTCGAGCGCTGGCTCGCGACCTTTCTCAGATATCCCGGTTTCGATCGAAATTCGAAGATGGTCAACCCGGTCGTCCTCAAGCAAGATCAGCTCGAGGATCTCCTCGCTTATCTCTTATCGCTTGAGTGATCGACCTTCTTCCAGGGCTTGATACGCACCTCGGGAGCGTTGAGCGGTCCCGCGAGATGGACTCGAAACGCTCCCCCAAAAAAGTCGCGAAGCCCCGGGATGTTATAGAACGAGTTCGTCGCTTCGAGGACCAGGTCGAGCGTTCCCTGAAAGCTCAGTGAACCGCGCGCTCGAAACTCTTGGCTGGCCGTTCGCAGAGTCAGCCCTCCGTCCGCGGGTACCCAGATCTTGCCGTCGCTGACTTCAAAGCGCCCGTCGATTTCGCGGAGGCGTCTCAAGTGTTCGTCGGCTTGCTCGGCGTATCCGAAGATCGGGTTGCGCAAAAAGACCGCGGCGGCCGGAATCGCGAGGAGCTCTCCCCGAAAGTTGAAGTCGCCCTGACCGACGATCGATTCGGGATCGGCCGCTCGGCCCGAGACGAGCAGGCGTCCCCGAGCTAATCCCGAGATCTGATCTTCGACTTCGAAGAGCCGCTTCTGCCCGAGCGCGAGGTTGAGGTCCTCGGCCCAGAAGTGTCCCTGGAACTCCCGCTCTTGGCGCACGTCGGTATAGAGAAAGCCGGTTACTCGGCCTCCGTAGAGGCGGGCTCCGTCGAGAGAAATCTGGAGTAATCCCTCGGGGGAGCGGGTCAAGAGTTCGCGACTAAACGACGAGTGTAGTTCGAGACTGCGCGGATCTTCGCCGCGAAACCATGGGTGGAGTTTGCCGTAGTAAATCGTCGCGTGGGCTTGATCGACCTCGAACCGGTTGAATCGGAAGTAGCCGGCGGGGACATCCGCGATAAAGAAGTGGGGTTGGTCGGTGGCCGCCTCGCCGTAGATATTCATATGGCCGCCGCTGTCCGTCACTTTGAGTCCGAGCTCTGACGATCCCTGTTCCAAGTCGATTTCACCTTGGTAGTGGAGCCTCTCGTCAACGCGCTCGCCGTTTCGGTCGGTCCACTCGTAGGAGATCCGGTAGTGACCGCGCACATAGCCTTCGGATTTGATCGTGTCGACGAGATTGCGCGCGTCTTCAGGCAGCGCGTCCCGAAACTTCGGATCGGCGAGATGGAGACCCAGCTTCTGACCGCGATCGATTTCGACCTTGAGCGAGAGATGCTTGGTATCGGGTTCTCGACCGGGGAGCAGTCCGCCGTCGATCTGAATCAGACAGTCGCTCTCGTTCGGATTGGTCTTGAGTCCAGAGAAGTGGATCGTGTTGTCGAGCTTGGTGAAGTAGATCTTTCCCTCGACAAACTCGATCGGATAGGGGAATCGGTGGTAAGCGATCCGGATCGGTTCGTAGATATCGTGTTCGATTGTGATGTTGAGCCGCCGCTCAGGCGTCGGTTCGTGGAAGATCCGGATCTCAGTACTCAAGGACCCCTCGAGCCCAAACGACTCGACGAGACGACCCACTCGCTCTGGAAGCGCCGCCATAATTTCACGAGTTGCCTGGAGATTGGGGACGACGATCGGTAACTCGAGCCGGCCCGGCTTGCCCGCTTCACCAAACCGATACTCGCCCGCGTCGACTCGCACCACCACCTCGCCGCGTCGACCTTTGAGATTGCTGAAGACGAGACGCTCGGGCCGGACCTTGCGTTCGATCTGGTCCTCCTGGTCGCGAACCGATTCAACGGTCGCGGCGAGCACTACTTCCCCTGTCACTTCTTCGATCGGCACGGGAAACTTGTAAAAGCTCAGCGTCGCGCGCTCGGGCAGGAGAGCGATCTTGAGTTCGTCGTACTCTCGGTAGGGGGGTCTTCTGACTTCGATCCGGAGTCCGGTCTTGCCCCGCAATTGGTACTGATCCCAGATTTTCCGGACTTTGGGAGGTAAGCCCGGCGCGATCTCACCGGCGAGATCGATACGCTCGAGCTCGACGAGCAATTCGCCCGCACCGTCCCGGCTGAGGTCCGTCACGCCAGTCGCGCGCATGCGATCCGAATCGACGACAAAGCTCAATTCTTCGCCTTGGCGGGCAGCGACCCCACGAAGCCCGTGGATGCGCATCGGAAACGGAGCGAAGGTCAGATCGACGCCGTGCAGTTCGACTCGTTCGACCCGCACCGATCCGGGGGCGAGAGAGAGTTGAGCGGAGACGCGACCTTCGGGCCTCAAACGGTTCCAAAGCGCGACGAGTTTGGGGCTGAGCGGACAGGGAGCCTCGGGATCGAGTTCGACTTCATTCAAGTCGAGCGAAAGGTCGTAATCGATCGGTTTTGGGCCCCGAAAGAGGATCCACCCCGAGAGCTCAAATTGCCCCCCGCGGGCGAGTCCAGTCACAGGTTCTCGGATCCTGACGAGAGTTCTTGGCGGATCGACGCGGTTGTCGTCGATCAAGATGCGGACGGGGCCGCGGAGACCTGTAATGAGAGTCCCGACCTGGGGCAGGTTGATTTGGGCGTTGACAAAGTGTGCGGTAAGGGCGACGTAATGATGCTCCTCGTGGTATTCGAGAAAGCGACCTTCGACGGCGAGCTCGAAGTCGAGGGCGTACTCCTGAGCGATCTCTCTCGCAACCGGCAGCATCGCGAGCACCTCGCGGGTTAGTCGCGCCCGCGACAATTGAAAGCTCGCTTCGTCGACCCCCGCCTCGATCTCGCGGCGCGTCGTTTGAAATGTAAAGGGAGGGTGACCGGGGGCGCACGCAGTGAGATGGATACTTCGGACCCCGTCGACGCGCTTGAGTTCAAAGTAGGGAATCAGGAGGGAGGGTTGCTCGGCCTCGCCGTGATAGATTTCGAGTCCCGTACTCCTCACCGCTCCCAAGGTGCGATCGCGGGGTTCGCAGAGATAAGCGTCGAGCTTGGGCCAATCGACTTCGGGGTTCCAACGCACTTTGACATTTTCGAGGTCGAGAGCGCGAGCGGGACTGCCTCCGGTAAAGAGTCGACTCCAGTCGAGGTCGAGGGAGGCCTTTTCGACTTTGAGTTCGCTCGAGAAAGGACTCCCAGATAGCTCGAGGTCGACAAGGCTGAGGCGCTGCGGGCAAAGAAAGCAGTCCCCGAGGATGCTCCCAGGGTGCTCGACGGCAATTTGAGCTTCGACCCAGCTCGGTTCGATAACCGTCTTCCAGTGGAAAGCCGTGGCAATGAGCAGGGCGAGGCTGAGACAGAGAACCAGCCGACGCGGGCATCCAGGGAGGCCACGACTCGAGGAACATTGCTGAGTCATCGTCTGAGCTGGACCTTTCCCCGAATCGAAACACGTAGCACCTTGCCCGCCCGAAAAACTCATTCCGCGCGGGAGGCCGAGTTCCCTTCTCCAGCCCTGCCTATACGCCTTCGATTCTTAGGGCACAGGGCTCCATGTGGGCAATAGGCTCGAAATCTCGGCCTCCCGCCTCGAAGGCAGTTTTTCGGGCGGGCTGCTAGTGTCCTGTTCGAAAAGTTCGAGCAAGAATCG
>CAYZYD010000229.1:0-6787 GCA_964482505.1 uncultured Planctomycetia bacterium
CGAGCACGATGTCACCCGCCTGCTTGGCGGTGGCGGTGCCCGTCGCGATCGCGAGGCCGACGTCGGCTCGAGCTAGCGCCGGTCCATCGTTCAGGCCGTCGCCTACCATCGCGACCGGCCTTCGGCCGGGAGTGACCGACTCGATCTTCTCGATCTTCTCTTCGGGCTCGAGCTCGGCGTAGTAACCGTCGAGGCCCAGGGTGCTCGCGACGCTCCGGGATACCTCTTCGCGATCTCCCGAGATGAGATAGAGACTGAGACCGCGCTGGTTGAGAGTGCCGACCACGTCGTGCGCTTCGGGACGAATCTTATCCGACAACGCGATAAAGCCGAGCCGCTGACGGTCGCGAGCGACGTAGACCCGAGTTTCGACGGTGTCGGTCGTGTGACCGGCTCGACTCTTCTCGGGCTCGCTTTCGGGTTCGCGAGTCGGCCCCGTCGCTCTTGCGACATAGGACCAGCGACCGACGACCACCCGACTCGAATCGACGCTCCCGCTCAGCCCATGCCCCGCGCGCTCTTCGGTATCCTCGGCTGCATCGATACGCAGCCCCCGCTCCTCCGCTGCCTGCACAATCGCCTGGGCGACCGGGTGCTGCGACGCCTTCTCGACCGCGGCTGTGAGCGCGAGCAGCCGATCTTCGGCCGAAGCCCCGCTCGATTCCCGCTGCCCCCAGTCTTCGGCTTCGGCCATGACTCGCGATACCGCGAGCCTTCCGGTGGTCAGCGTTCCCGTCTTATCGAAGAAAATCGTCTTGGCCCGGGCCAAGTTCTCGAGCGCCCCACCATTCTTGACGAGGATCCCGCGCTTGAGACAGAGCGTCGACCCGGCCAGGATCGCAGTCGGGGTCGCCAGCCCGAGCGCACAGGGGCAAGCGATCACGAGGGTCGTTATCGCGTAGGAGAGGGCGACGGTCCAGCTCGTGCCGATTGCGAAGTTCCAAACCAAAAAGGTGAGCGCCGAAATTGCGATCATCCCCGGCACAAAGTATCCCGCGACCGAGTCGGCAAAGCGTTCGATCGGTGCCCGCTTCGATTGCGCTTCGGTCACGAGCCGGACGATCTCGGCTGCTTTACTTTCCGATTCGGGCCGCGTCACTTCGACCTCGATCCGACTCGTGAGGTTGAGCGTGCCTCCCGACACTTCGTCCCATCGCTCCTTCTCGCGCGGCCGCGATTCTCCGGTCAAGAGCGCTTCGTCGATCGTGGTCGCCCCGCGCCGAATCACCCCGTCGGTCGGGATGCGTTCGCCGGGTTGCACGACGATCCGGTCCGCTTTGACGAGTTCACTCGTCGGCACGCGCTCTTCGTTTTCGTCCTTCAAGCGCACAGTCGTCTGCGGCGTGAGATCGAGAAGCTCGGTCAGTGCGCCGAGGGCCCGACCGCGCGCGACCTGTTCGAGCCACTTCCCGAGCAGAACAAAGGTGATGAGAAACACGACGCTCTCGTAAGTGTTCGGGAGCGCAGTCTCGGGAAAGAAGACGAGGATCGTCGAGGTGAGATAAGCACTCAGCGTCCCGAGCGCGAGCAGCGTATCCATATTGCTGTGTCCGTGTCGCGCGGCTCGAGCCGCACTCGAGATAAAGATCCGGCCCGGGGCCGCGAGCGCCAGAGATGCCAGCGCGAACTGGAGGAGTAAAGGGAGCGGGAGATCGACGCCGGCAAAGCCCGCACCTTTGGCCACGACCCAGGGCAGCGCGATCGCGAAACTGCCGATAAAGCGATGCCGCGCGGCGCGGCGCTCGCGCGATTGAGTGAGATCGTCACGATCGATCGTGGTATTCTCGCGCGAGCCTTGCGTCGCGACTTCAAACCCCGCGCGGCGCACCGCCGACTCAAACCGCTCCGTCAACGCCTCGGAATCGAGCTCGCGCTCGGGCGCGAGGCTCACGCGGGCCGAATGGTCCGCTAAACTGACCGACACCGAATCGACATCGGGTTCGCTCCGCAGCGACCTTTCAACCGCCTGGACGCAGCTCGCGCAGCGCATGCCTTTGATTTTGAGACGGATACTCTTCGGATCACCCAATCGGATCTCATTTCTAGTCGGCCGATAACTCTCGTAAGAATATGGTTTGGGATTCCATTCGTTAACCCCGATGATGATTGGGAAAATCAGACCACGTCCGTACGACTGCGCCAAAGGGTGTCTTCCCGCTTGGGCGGCCTGAGAGAAGTCATCCGGGCTGCTCGCGGTGATTCAGAACTTTGGCGCGACGCCGGCGTCAGCGCTCCCGACCCCGCCGCGTTCTCGCGTCGTTCACTCGTGCGTCTCGGCCGATCTTGTTGAATAATCGGGACCGGACTTTAGCGCGGGTAGGTCATGAGACGATGAATAACGACGGCAGCACGGTCTACGACGGCGCGTCGCCCCACTCTATCTCGCCCACGCCCGACCGCCGGAACTCTTCACGCTTCGCCAGGAGATCTCCCCCTTGCTCGAAACTCTGACCAATATCTCTTCCGTGTTGCTGCCGGTCGCCTACACGATTCTTATCGCGGCCTACGCGCGGCGCTTTGTCGGTCGCCCACGCGGGCTCGGCCGCGTATCGACCCAGATCCTCTGGGGAGTGGTCGCGCTCCACGCGACCTCGCTCCTCTTGCGGGCCGCCAAGGCGCAGACCTGCCCCGTCAATAGTCAGGGTGAGATCTTCTCGATCGTCGCGTTTACGATTGTGGCGATCTACATCGTCGTCGAACTCCGGCTGCGCCAGGGTCGCTCGACGGGGCTCTTTGTCATATCGAGCGCGTTTCTCGCGCAACTCATCTCGAGTGTCATGCTGCTCGATCCCGATTTCACGCGTTCGGAACCGCTCGGTTTTTGGCCTTCGCTCCACGTCTTCGTCGCGATCGTCGGCCTCTCCGCGGTGGCGGTGACGAGTCTCTACGCGATCCTCTTTCTCGTGCTCTACCGCGCCATCGAAAAGGGTCGCTACGGCATCTTCTTCCAGCGGATGCCCGATCTCCAATCGCTCTCCAAGGTCAACTTCGGTGCCGCGCTGATCGCGTTTATCCTGCTCACCGTCACGTCGCTACTCGGGGGTTACCGCGCCACCGAAGGTAACGAAGCGAACTACCTCCGCGTCGCGCTATCGATCGTCCTCTGGCTCTGCTACGCAATCGGCGTCTTCGGCTACAGCCTCTTCTCGCTGAGTGGACGGCGACTTGCCCACACCACGCTCGCCGGTCTCGTGCCCGCGATCAGCGTTCTTATTATCGGGGTACTGGAGTCGCTCGAATGACCGAGATCTCATGCCTCAGCCTCAACCACCGCGTGACGCCGCTCGACGTGCGCGAGCGCGTCGCCTTCTCGGTCGACGACGCCATCCCGTTCCTTGAGAATTTTAAGGTCAAGCTCGGTGTCACCGATGCGCTGCTCCTCTCGACCTGCAACCGGACTGAGCTCTACATCCTCGGGCCCGGTGAGTCGGATGCGCACGAGCCCGAACTGCAGATCGCCGAGATCGCCGCTAATCGCCCGTTTGAAGTCGAGAAGAGCCCGCGCAACTACGAATCGCTCATCGGTCGTGACGCGGTGGTTCATCTCTTCCGCGTTGCGGGAGGTCTCGAGAGTCAGATTGTCGGAGAGAGCCCGATCCTCGGCCAAGTGCGCCAAGCGCACGCCTGGTCGCGCGCGGCCGGTACCGACGGTCGCGTCCTGCACCGACTCTGGGAGCGCGCCCTCAAAGTGGGCAAGCGCATCCGTAAAGAGACGCGCATCGGCGAGGGCGCGCTTTCGCACGCGACCGCGGCGCTCGAGCTCGGGCGCAAAGTTTTTGGCCCGCTCCGCAAGCGCACGATCCTCCTCATCGGCGCTGGCGAAGTGGCCGAACTCGCGCTCGAGAATATCCCGCGCCGGCACCGCGAACCCGAAGAGGGCAAGGGAGGCCTTCTCATCGCTAACCGCACGCTCGAGCGTGCCGAAGAGCTCGCCGACCGCTATCACGGCGCCGTCGTCGATTTCGACCTGCTCTCGCGCGCGATCCAACAGGCGGACTTCGTGATCTCGTCGACCAGTGCGCCCGAGCCGATCGTCGACTTCGAAACGATGAAGAAGATCCGCAACCAGCGCCGCGGTCGCAGCCCCCTGCTGATCGTCGACCTCGCGGTCCCGCGCGATTTTGACCCGCGTTGCGCGACTCTCGACGGCATCTTTCTCAAGAACGTCGACGACCTCGAGGGCATTATCCAAGCCAACCTCGTTGAACGTCGCGAGGCACTCCCGCTCGCCGAAGCGATCATCGAGACCGAGAGCGAGTTCTTCTTCGACTGGCTCAAGAGCCTCGACGCCGAACCGACGATCCTCGAACTCCGGCAGACCTACGAGCGCATCCGCGACGAGGAGCTCGAGCTCATCCTCAAAAATCTCGATGAAGCAACCGCGGAGATACTGCAGCGTTTCAGCCGCAAACTCATCAATCGGCTCCTCCATCTCCCGAGCCAAAATCTCAAGCGTATCTCGAGTAGTGACGACCGGGAGATGGTGGCCAAGGTTCACGAGCTTTTGACCCGTGAAATCCCGTACGATCATGTCAGCCCCGAACCCAACGGTCAGACCGAAGGGTCGGGGAAACCCGAAGCGCGCCCGCGCAAGCGCTCGTCGAAACGCACGCAATCCGAGGAGGCCTCTTGAAACTTCGCGTCGGCACTCGCACGAGCAAACTCGCGCTCGCCCAAACTCGACAGATCTGCCGGGTCCTCGCGAACGCTTGCCCCGATCTCGAGATCGAAGAGGTGCACGTTTCAACTCAAGGGGATCGGGATGCGAAGACGCCGCTGCATCAGCAGTCGACGATCGGCCTCTTTACCAAGGCGCTCGAAGAGGCGCTCGGAGATGGTCGCATCGATCTCGCAGTTCATTCGCTCAAAGATCTGCCCACTCAAGTGGCGCCGGGTCTCGAGCTCGGCGCGATCCCGATCCGCGCCAATCCGTGGGACGCCTTTATCTCGGCGCGCTATCCGCATCTCATCGACATGCCGCCGGGCTCCGTCGTCGCCACGGGTTCGATCCGGCGGCAAGCCGAGATCCGATACCACTATCCGCATCTCGATGTGGTCGGGATCCGCGGCAACATCGACACGCGGCTTGCGAACTATGCGGAAGTCGGATCGGCCTTGATCCTCGCCGCGGCCGGACTCGAACGCGCGGGCCTGAGCGAGGTGGTTCGCAGTGAGCTCAGCTTGACCGAAATGACGCCGGCGCCGGGCCAAGGGGCCCTCGCCCTCGAGATCCGCGCCGAATGCCCCGAGCTTGCCGAACGGCTCGCTCGAGTCCACGACCCCGCCACCGAACTCGCCGTCAGCGCCGAACGCTCGGTACTCGAACTACTCGGCGGCGGTTGCTCGCTGCCGCTGGGATCCTTCGGTCGCGTGGTGGGCGGAAACCTTATCCTGACGGCGACCGTGACCGCGCCCGACGGAAGCGAGCGAATCCAACAGACCGTCGAAGCGGAGGTCGATTTAACCGCGAGTCGCGAACAGACCCAAAGCGAAGCGCGTCGCGTTGCCGAAGGACTGGTTGAGAAGCTCGACGCCAAAGGGGCGCGTCGTCTTTTGGAACTCGCCCCCGATCTATCGCCTCAACCCGATAAAAGTCGACCGTCGGGTCAGACATAAGGGGGATCCGTCGTGATTGTGAAACAGCGCGGACAGTTCGTTTCATCTGCGCGAATGGGGCGGGGGAGGTTATGAACGCGGAACCCTTTTCGGTCGATCTCACGCTCTACCGCCGAGGCATTCTCGTGACGCGGCCGCGCGCGCGCGCCGGCAGTTGGGTCAAGCCCCTCGCCGAAGCGGGCGCCGACTTGCTCGTCGTCCCCGCGTTTGAACTCGAGCTCCCGAGTCCCGCAGAACAGCAGCAGATCCTCGACCGGCTCCGCGGTTCAATTCGCGAAGATTCCACCAAGGGAAGAGCGCACGCCAAGCCTTGGCTCGCGGTCACGAGTCCCACGTCGGCTGAGCATCTACTCGCTATTGCTGCCCACGACGAATCGCGAACGCTCTTAAACGCTTTCGAAATCGCCGTCGTCGGCGAACGAACGGAGGCCCTCCTCGATGCGTCGCGGCTCGAGATCCGTCTTAAGCCCGAGACCGCGAGCGGCGCCGAGCTCGCCCGCGCAATCCTCACCGTGAGTGACAAGCCCGTCGTCTTCCACGCAACCTCTTCGAAAGGACGCGACGATCTCAAAGAGATCATCGAGGCGGCGGGCGGAAGCGTTGAGCGCCTTGTCGTCAGCTACCACCGATCCGTCGAGATCCCAAGTGAGCTCATCGAGCGCGAACTCGACCGTGGCGCTATCGACGCGGTGCTCTTTGCGAGCCCTTCGGCGATCAAGGCCTACAGAACCTCGCTTAACGAGTCGGTCTTGACGCGACTTCAGAAACTCAAGTGCCTCGTCACGGGCGAGACCACGGCTCAAACCGCGCGCGAGTGCGGCTTCGTTCCCCAAACCCTTCCCGGCTTTGATGACGAATCGATCGTCGAGTCCGTCGCTGAACTTTTGAGAGGTGCATCGTGACCCATAAACTTATCGCCGCGCTCCGCCGAGAACCCCACGACGGTGTCCCCTGTTGGTTCATGCGCCAAGCGGGCCGTTACCTGCCGGGCTACCAAAGCGTCCGCGCCAAAACCGATTTTCTCACGCTCTGCAAAACCCCCGACCTCGCCGCCGAGGTGACGGTCGAACCCCTCGAGAAGTTTGGCGTCGACGCCGTGATTATCTTTAGCGACATCTTAGTGCCCCTCGAGGCGATGGGATTAAATGTCGTTTTTGGCGATCGTGGCCCC
>CAYZYD010000230.1:0-6784 GCA_964482505.1 uncultured Planctomycetia bacterium
CAGATTGGGCCGAGCCCAATCTGATTCACCCCCACGAGAAAAAGAGGTGACAATACTGGCACGGAAGTGTTCAGCTGAAGTTGTCTCCTGTTGCTTAATAGTCGTCGAGCTAAGCAGGTGCGGGCAGAGACGTTTTTATGGGGTGGGGAGTTTGGTCGGGGATAGTCCAAACGATTTCTGAGTGGGCCCTGTCTGGTTGGGAGGGTCAATCGATTCAGATCGACGAGCAGATCGAGAGGTTGGGATGGGGGCCAGCTCGATTTGATTTGTCTCGGCTCGCGGAGGTGTGGGAGTTGACTTGGGGTTCCGAAGTGGTTTTGGGTGGGGGGTTTCTGGGGTTCGGAAACGGGGGAGGATGGATGACGGCTTGGTGACACGGAGCGTGGATTTTAGGGTCGCGGGCATCGGCCCGCAGGTACCGTCACTCTTCGATCATCACCTTGTCCGGAGACTCGCTCGAACCGTATTTCAGAGCGAGCGAACAGGCCATACTCGCGCAGCGATGCCGCCCTCACTGCCTGTCACTTCGGATTGTCTGGAAGGTTTCGCGGCAATGCCAACGCGCCGAATCGACTCCTCGCTTCTGACCCTGCCCTGGTTGGAGATCTCGCCCGGGCCGGTCTCGTCTCTGCGTGTGAGTTCCGCCTTGTTCTTCGCGCTTCTTCTCGTTGCGACTTCGGGATGTCGTTCGTCTCGCACCGAAGAGCCGCCCCAAAACCAACAGCCGTCGACACCGACGGCCGGCGATGACGGCGCGGGAGGCGACGGAGTTGTGAGCGGCGAAAATGGGGGAGGCGACGCGGCTGAAGATCTCGTCGAATCCGCCCGGGTCGAAGCCTCGCGCCGACGGCAAGAGGCGCGCTACCTCTACAGCGTCGGTAATCGTTGGTTTAGTAACGGCGATTACGAGAAGGCTGAGGAGCTCTTCCGCAAAGCGATCGAGCTCGACCCCACACTGACCGACGCAAAGCGCAAGCGCTTCCAGGCTCTCATGTTTCTCGGGCGCCGCGATGGTGAAATCCGGTCGCTCATGCAAGACTTCGTCGACGAGCGCCAGATTCGTACTGAAGCGCGGCTCGCCGAAGTGCGGCAACTTCTCAACCAAGGTGATGAGTACCTCGAGAACGACGACGTAGCTCAGGCGTTGCGCGCCTACGGGCGAGCTCGAGAGAATCTCGTGCTCTTCGACTACGGGGTCGACACCACCGAGCTCATGGAAGAAGCCGAGCGCAAGTTCCTCGAGACCAATGCTCGTCGTCAAGAACTCGTCCGTCGTCTTCGCCAGGAGCAAGAAGAGAGCGCGATCGGCGAGGCCGAAGAGCGGACTCGACTCGCCGAGCAGCGCCGTCGAGATCGGGTCAAGACGCTCGTCAGCCGCGCCGCGGAGGCGATGCGGGAAGACCGTTTCGAGACCGTGCTCGCCCTGACCGAGGAAGTGCTCACTCTCGATCCGCAGAACCGCACCGCGCGCAAGCTCAAGAAGGACGCCAAGGAGCTCGAGAAGGCGATCCGCTATGTCAATTATCTTGAGACCGACAAGGAAGAGCTCGGTCGAGTTCAAGAGGAGCTGCTCGAGGTCAAGATTCCGTACGAAGCCCCGTTCCAATTTGGAGGTGGCGAGCGCTGGCGCACCAAGGTCGAGCCGCGGGCCGAACGACAGACGGATATCACCTTTGAGGACAGCTTCGAGGTCGCGCGGATCAAGCGGATCCTCGCGACGACGTCCCCGACCTTCGACTTCGACGGCGAGACGTTGAGTGAGGTGGTTGCCTACTTCAACCAGATCACCGACGTCAATATCCAGATCGATCCCGAGGTCGACGCTGAAGACGTGACCGTCGACTTGAGTCTCTCGGGGGCGAGCCTCCAAGACGCGCTCAACTTGATCATGACCAACACGGGTCTCTCTTACACCTTTAAGTACGACACCCTCTATATCACGACGCCGGACAAAGCCTTTGGTGACCGGCGCCTGCACGTCTACAACGTTCAGGATGTTCTGAACAAGATCCGCGATTTCCCGGGCCCTTCGATCCAGATTCGGTCGCCCGACGACACTGACGATGCGGGGGGGGCTAACCCGTTCGGCTTTGGTGCGGCCGAAGAAGAGGAGATTGAGCCTCTGACTCCCGACGATCTCGCCGAGAAGATCCGCATCGCTTCGGGTGAAGACAAATGGGACGAGTCGGGCTCGACGATCATTCCTTCGGGTGGGCAGCTCATCATCACAGCGACGCAGGAGTTGCACGAGGGGGTTCAGAATTATCTCGAAAACCTGCGTAAGGATTCGGACCTCTTCGTCATCGTCGAAGCGCGGTTTATCGATATCGTCGAGGACTTTCTCGAAGACATCGGGATCGACTCGCGGAACCTCGGTCAACCGCCCGGAACCGGTTTCGGTACCGCGTACGGGATCCTCAACGACAGTTCGACCGGGGGGAGTGACCCAGGTTTTATGAACCGGGGTAACCCGACGAACCCGAGTTTGCTTCAGGGTCTCGACCGAACCGCGGGTCGGGTTCAGCACATCGTCGACGGCTTTGTCGGGGCGGTTCAAGGGACTCGACTCAACGCAGCCTTGCGCGGTCTCACTTTGCAGGCGACCTGGCTCGATCCGTTCCAGATCAACGCGATTCTGCGCGCCTCCTCGGAGCAGCGTCTCGCTCGGACCTTGACCGCGCCGCGCGTCACCGCCTCCAATGGCCAGCGCGTCCACGTCTCGGTGATCACCCAGCGCTCCTACGTCCAAGACTACGAACTGGTCTCGGGGGGTACGGGGCTCGTGATCTCGGAAGTTGCCGACCCGGTCGTGGCAACGTTCCAGGACGGGGTAATCCTCGACGTCCGCCCCGTCATTTCGCACGACCGTCGCTACGTAACGCTCGATGTTCGCCCGACGCTCGCGGCCCTCGTTAACGGCGTAATCTCGACCGTAACCGTAAACCTCGGTACGTTGCTCAACGCTGCCCAGCAGGTCGATATTGACCTGCCCGAGATTACTTTGCAGCAGGCCTTCACCTCGGTGACGGTGCCCGACGGCGGCACGGTGCTGCTCGGTGGCTTCCGAAGTATCAACGAGCGTCGCTACGAGTCGTTCATTCCGATCATCGGACGCTTCCCGCTGCTCAAGAACCTCTTCCGTCGGAAGGCGTTCCTCTCCGAGAAGCGGAGCCTCTACATTTTGATGACGGCGCGAGTCGTCGACCTTCGCCGCGAAGAGCGCGAGCTCTTCGAGTAGGCGCGACCCGGCGCGCTTCGTCGAGAGGCTTCTGGTCGAATCGACCGGAAGCCTCTTTTTCGTTACGCTTTCGGGGTTCGGTCACACGGCTCATGAGGGAGCGGGGCAGTAGTGGATTTGCGCGCGATCTTCTTCGATATCGACGGAACGCTCTTTTCAACGAGTGAGTTTGCTCGTCGGGCGCGCGAGGCAGCGATCGACGCGATGATTCAAGTCGGGGTCAAGCTCGATCGTGAAGAGCTCTTGCTCGAGCTCCAAGAGGTGATCCGCGAGTTCTCCTCGAACTATGACAGCCATTTCGACAAGCTGCTCTTGCGGATACCCAAGCGCGTTTACAAAGGGGTGAACCCGGCCGTGATCGTGAGCGCCGGGGTGGTCGCTTACCACGAGACCAAGTTTAGCGGACTCGATCCCTTCGAGGATGTCTTCGAGGGTCTGCGTCGGCTCGAACACGTTGATATCGTCCGCGGAGTGATCACCGAAGGCCTCGAAATCAAGCAGGCTGAGAAACTGCTGCGGCTCAACCTTTACAATTTTCTGACGCCGCATGCGATTTTTATCTCGCACCAACTCGGTATCTCCAAGCCCAACGAGAAGCTCTATCAACGCGCCTGTGGTGATCTCAATTTGAAGCCGTCGCAGTGCATGTACGTCGGTGACAATCCCAAGCTTGATATCGACCCCGCTAATCAGATCGGCATGGTCACCGTGCGCGTGCGTCGCGAAGGGCCCTATCTCGAGGTTGAAGGGGAGACCCAAGCCGATCACGAGATCCAGAACTTCTGGGATCTCCTCGAAATCCTCCGCGATCGCTACGAGCTCGAGATCCCGGAGGAGCTTTGACTGATATTGAGCTCTCTCTCGTCGTGCCGCTCTACAACGAAGAAGAAAACGTCGAGCCGCTCGTGGCTCGCGCGCTCGAGGGTCTGGCGGCTTGCCCCGGCCCGGCCGAGTTGATACTCGTCGACGACGGGTCGTCCGACGGAACCGGTCGAGCGCTGCGCCGCGCAGCCGCGGATCAGCCTCGCGTCCGCGTGATCGCGCTACGGCGCCGGTTTGGTAAAGGAGAGGCGCTCGCGGCCGGCTTCGATCACGCGTCGGGCAGACTCCTCGCGACCATCGACGCCGACCTCCAAGAAGACCCCTGTGAACTCGCGCGCTTGGTCGAAGCGCTCGGCCGCGATTACGATCTCGTCACGGGTTGGCGCGCCGAGCGCCAGGATTCGTGGATCAAGCGCTGGCAGTCGAACCTCTTTCGCGGGGTGATTCGCGCGGTCACCCGCCGCACCTTTCGTGATATCAATTGCGGTTTTAAGGTGATGCGACGAGAGGTGGCTGAGGACCTCGTGCTGACGGGAGGGCGATTTCGATTTATCCCACTTTTGGCCGAGTGGTGGGGCTACCGGACAACCGAGGTCGCCGTGAGCCATCGACCGCGCGAGCGGGGTCGATCGAATTTTGGCGCAAACCGCTTCCCCGGAGCATTGATCGATCTCGTCGCGATCCTCTGTTTGATCCGCTACCACTCAAGGCCCGGGCACCTGTTTATTCAACTCGGGACGTTGTCGACGCTGACGGGGTCGATCGTCGGCGGCTATCTTGCGCTGTTGAGGGTTATCCGCGGCACGATCGACTGGCGTTATCCGCTGCTTGCGACCAGCGTGCTCCTGATCGTGGTCGGGGTTCAGCTCATCGCGACGGGCTTTCTGGCCGAGTGGCTCGCCTACACTCAGCGCCGGCGCGAGCCCGCCTATCGCATCGCCTGGACGCTCGATCACGACGACTCCCCGGAATCCGAGTCCGAATGAGCGAGCCCGTGAAGCCACGGCTCGCCGTTCTCACCGCGGCCTATCCGAGCCCGACCGCCCCGGAACGGGCGCAGTTCATCGAGCGGCTCCAGCTCGGTCTGTGCGACTTGTTTGATCAAACCGTACTCGCGCCCCGGGTGTACGGCACCGATCCCCGGCGCGAGCGGCGCTCGGGAATCGAGGTCATTCGGTTCCCCTACGCTTCGAGTGGAATGCCGTTCAAACAGCGCGGCCCGAGCGGGCTCGGTTTGATTTCCTACTTTCTCGGAGGGCTTCGAGCGGCACGAAGACTCGCGCGGTCGAAGCCGACTCCGGATCTCTGGCTCGGCCACTGGATCGTGCCCACGGGTTGGTTTGCGGCGCGAGTCGCGGGTTCGCGACCCCTCGTACTCTACGGGCACGGGTCTGACGTCCACCGGTATGCGCGTAGTTCGGGCGGGCGGAGGCTCCTTGATTCGGCGTTGCGCCGCGCCTCGCATGTGATCTACGCCTCCGAAGCGCTGCTTCTTGAGGCGGGCGAGCTCGCTCCGCGAATCACCGTCGACCACTCGGTCCAGCCCGTCGGTATCGATCCGATCTTTTTCGAACCGGCCGACTCGCGCAGAGACGGGGACAGGGTGAAGCTTCTCTTCGTCGGGGACCTGATCGAAGCGAAGGGTGCTCGCGCGCTCGCGAGTGCCGTGACACAATGGCGAGCTTCGGCGCTTAAGGTCGAACTGGTCGTAATCGGAGGCGGCCCCGAGGCGGATCGGCTCAACCGAGCCGGGGCGAAGCTGCTCGGACATCAGCCCGCCGGCGAGATTCGACGCCAGATGGCCGAGTGCGATCTTCTCGTGCTACCGAGTCGAGCCGAGGGAACCCCGCTCACGGTGCAGGAGGCGATCGCTTGCGACTTACCGGTCGCGGCGACGCGGGTTGGCGGCATCCCGGCGCTCTTTTCGGACCGTACGGGTTGGATTCCCCTCTCGCCGGTCACGCATGACTCAGAAGCGTCGGGACAGCGGCTCGCGAGCGAACTCACCGAGTTCTTGAGCGAGGCCAAACTCAGGGAGCTCCGTCGTCAGATGCGATCCAATGAACGCGTAAGTCTCTCGAGCGAGACGACGATTCGACATTTGAGAGAGGTGCTGTGGAGCGCGCTTCCCGCCCAAACCCGCGCCGATTGAGAGCCGTGGGACTCTTCGGTTTGCTGCTCGCGATCGGGTTAGGGCTCTACTTTCCCACGCTCGACGCCGAGTTTGTCTTTGACGATGATCCCCTCGTGGTCGAGAACCGCGAGCTCTGGCAGGGCCAAGGGTACCGGTTTGATATCTTTGCCGACCGCTCCGACGACGACGTGCGGACAAACTACCGTCCGCTCCGTTTTCTTTCTTACCAACTCGACGCTTGGTTGACCAAGCAGTGTTATCCCGAGTGGTGGAAAGAAGAGCGAGCTGCACGGTCACAGCCGGAAGGACGAACTTCTGCGTCGGGTCACCGGGCGACTCCGTTCAAATCGCCTCCGCCGTCGACCTTCTTTCACCTCCAGAACATCCTCTGGCATGTGCTCAACGCTTGGCTCATCGTCCAGTTGCTCCGGCAAGTCGGTTGGGGGAGAGGCTTGAGTTATCTCTGGGGCGTGATCTTTTTGGCTCACCCCGTCTTCAGCGAGTGCGTCGCCTACGTCGCAGGCCGTCGCGATGTGCTCTTCCTCTTCTTCTATATGCTCGCAATATGGAGCTATGTCAAACTAAGAGCC
>CAYZYD010000231.1:0-6741 GCA_964482505.1 uncultured Planctomycetia bacterium
AACCCAGATATCTTTGTAGCCAGAGTTGAAGACTTAGAGATCCTGACAAAGATCGAGATTGAGATCGGTCAGTAGAACCGCGTGGGGTTGCTCACCGGTCAGATAGGTCACGGTGGGAGTAAAGCCTCCCCCCGCCACTCCCAGCAACAAAACCACAAGATTTTGGTTGGGGCAGGGTGCGACGAGATCGAGGTAGCTATCTCCGTTGATATCGTGCTTCGTGATCGACCAGACCGAATCGTCAACCCCGAGGTCGAAAGGGACCAGATTTGGAAACTGCCCGAGCCCATTCCCCTCAAAGATCCCGAAGTTGCTATCTATTGAATTACTAACCACGAGATCGACGTGGCCATTCCCGGTAAAGTCGTCGGCCACCACAAAGGTCGGATTGTCGACATAGGTGAGGGCGAGACTCGAGGAGAAGATACCAGCCCCGTTGTTAAAGTAGACTTCGATCGTCTCGGAACCATGACAGGTGAGGACGAGATCGAGGTCGTCGTCCTCGTCAAAGTCGGCGGCATTCACGCAAGTCGGTAAGGCCCCGCAGGGCTGGGGAGGCAGGGGGCTAAAGGTCCCATCTCCTTCTCCGAGGAGAATCGAGAAGGTCCCGTGAGCGAGGTTGGCCGCCGCGATGTCAATCACTTCGTCGCCGTTAAAGTCCCCGCAACTCAGATGGTAGGGGGTACCGGTGGCGTAACCGACAAAGGGACCAAACCCGCCGTCGCTATGGCCGAGCGCGATCTTCACCTCCGAAGATCCGGTACTCGCCACCCCGAGATCCTGCACGCCGTCGCCGTTAAAGTCCTCGGCGATCACCGCGTGGGGCGTGGTCACGTCGAGAGTACCGTAGTCGGAGAGTTGAAGCTGCGCATGCCCCAAACTCGGCGCGCAGATCACTAACACTGTTCCTAGAACTCGCCCAATCATCGTTCTCCTCCACTGCTTAGCCGAACTCGAATCGTCTGGTCCTCATCACTCAGGTCGATTCGGTCGAGCCAATTGAGCTGATCTCTCAAGCTTACCGAGAGAAGCGGTCGAGCCCGACTCGGAGCGTCTCCGCGGTAAAGTTCAAATTTTTCGGGGGGGAGCATCGAGGTGTCGATGACTCCTTCGGAATCGGTTTGACCCAGATAGAGGGCCTGTCGCTGCTCATAGTTCGACTGCTGCACGTAGAGGTGAATATCCGCTACGACTCGGCGGTTGTCATCCGTGACGACCACGCTTCTGGGCCGGCGCGGGAAGAGGGTAACGACGTCGGTTTGCGTGGCGCTCCAATCACAAAACGCGGCCGCGTACTCACGAGTCAACACGATCAGCTGACCACCCTCGAGAACCGAGGCGTCGTGAAGTTTGCGCGCCCGCGCGTCGAGCCCCCCAAAGACGACGACAGTGGTTGCCTCTGGATAGTTATCGGGGACAACAAATAAATTGGTGATCGTTCGAACTCGTCGACCCTCGGGGTCCCGTAGATCGAATCGAGGCGCGCGCGGTTCGGGCGACGCTTCGACGATCAGATCGAGGCCACGCTCGCCGGGTTCGACGCGAACCGTATTCCGCGAGCCGAGAAAGTGGAATCTTCGAATCGGCTCGGATCGAGCTGTGAGGAGATCGTAGGGTCGACGGATCGAAAGAAGGTAGCCCCGATCGAGTCGCTCTCCGTCGACTTCAAACGCGGTCCAACGCAGATCGCGACTCGTACTTCGAAGACGAGGTGGAGTCCCCAGAAGACCGGCGAACCGGAACGTGCCATCGTCTTGAGAATGGAGCTCGGGTCCCCAGATTTCATCTCCGCAGACCGCTCCGAGCTGTACGGGAACGCCCGGGATCGGTCGCTTATCAGCTCCCAAGACTCGACCCTCGACAGTCCATCCCCTCTCGAGCGCGAGCCGGAGCCGGATCGGTTCGCCCGGAGTGAGTTCTATCGTTTTTTCTGCAAGCGCCTGGTGAGGATGCCAGCCGAGAAGCGTGTACGTTCCAGGAACAACGGGAGCGAACTGGAACTCTCCGTTCTCCGCCACGATCGCCGCGGGAAGATCGCGAGCGAAGAAGTCTCCCTCGGGGAGCAATCTCAATTCGGTGAGACTCGCGTCGTCTCCGAAGAGACGTCCTTCGACCGAGACGCCACTCGCGAGTTGAAGGGTCGTCTCCTGCGTGTCAAAGCGTTGAAGCGGGAAATCTGGGTGGTCGACGGTGACATTGCGGTCCTCGCCACTTACGACCTGAAGCAGCTCAAACTCGCCCGCTTCGTCGCTTGTCGTTACGAAGGGTGATCCCCGCCAGCGGTTTGATTTCTGCTCGACGGACGCGCCGACGATCGGCTCACCCCAAGTATCGACTAAACGACCCCGGTCGCCCGCTGTACTCGGCACCAAAGTGACCGAATTCTCGGGCGAAAGCAGGAGGTTCTGTACAGAAACCCAACCCGGCTTTCGGACGGAGTAGAGCAGGTCGCGCTCCCAGAGGAGCTGAGCCCGGCCCTTGTCATCGACCTCGAGCTCTCGGCCGTCGCTCAGGCCGATCCTCACCGGACTCGGAGTACCGCTCGAATCCGTCACAACGATCGTCGTTAACTCGGCTGGGGCCATCTCGATAAGGGAGTTTTCGATCCCGCGACGTCGAGCCCGTTCGGTGTAGTCGAGGAACCCGTCCGCTTCGATCCGGATACGGTGGCTCGACCAGCGAGTTAAAGGGACCCGGATTCGTCCCGACTCATCGGATTGCCCGACGCGCTTCATACCTCTCGGACGACAGAGGATACTCGCGGCGTCTCGACCTCGAGCAAGATGCTCAGAACGCATCGTCAAGGGTTCAGTAAAGAGCTCGGCTCCAAAGATCGGCTGGCCCGTCTGCGCATCGCGCACGACGACCCAAGTACTCTCTACCCCGGGGTTGAGAAGTTGTGGCTCGCCGGCGGCCGAGTCGATCGAGGAGAGGTTCGCGACAGAGGCCGTCTCGACGGCGACCGAACTCTCAGACTTGCTGCTTGCAGAGCTCGGGGTCGTCTTCGGCCCCGACCCGCTCCAGTCGATGGCCGAGTATCCGCCGGTGAGAAGTAATAAGGTAACGATGAAGAGGACCGAGGCGCCCCAGCCACTCGCGCCCCCCAAGCCACCGCGTGTCTCGACCCGGATCGAGTCGAGGATCGCCTGAGTACTCCCGGGACCGTCGGCCGGGGGCGGGGCAAAACCTGCGTCCGCGCTTTGACTGATCCAGAAGAGAAGCCCCAAGCTCGAGAGCCCGCGGGTCCGGCGCCACTCGTCGCGAAGCTTCTCGAGTCCTCGCTTCAGCTGCACCCGAATGGTGTTGACCGGCACTCCTTGACTCGCGGCAATCTCCCCGGCCCCGGCTCCTTCGTAGTAATGCAGAATCACGACGGTCCGGTAGGGCTCCTTGAGCGATAGCACAATCGAGGCGAGGGCCCGTCGAGTTTCTTCAAGCTCCGCCTCCGCGGGAGGGTTTTCGAACAACTCACTCTTCGCGACCACGCGTTCTCGTTTCCGCCGCCGGCTTCGGTCCCGGTAGAGTCGGCGCACAAAATTGCGCGCGACGGTACTCAACCAGGCGTCGACTCGTTCGGTTCGGGGAGGGCTCTCAAACGCCGTGACCATCGTCTTCTGGACGACTTCCTCGACGAGGGCTTCGTCGTGGAGCATCGCTCGCACGAGTTGGCTCAACCAGTCCTTGCGGGCAAGGATCTGGTCGATCGCTCGAGGGTTGAGTTGCGTTTCCTGGGACATCGTCCCGAGCCCAATCATGAGAGTCGAAACCGAGCGATGTGCCCTGGCCCAAACAGAGCCCACGACTCGAGATCGCGTGACAAGGAAATATGAGTCTATTCTATTTTGACTCATTTGCTGCAAGCGACTGGGGGAGATCGCGGCAGACTGCTCCTTGAGTCGAGATCGTGAGAATTTGAGGTCACGTGCTGCTGATAAAGGCTGCGTTCTCGATCGCAATCCGCTTCCGAACGAGCTTACCAGAACTTCCCTAAGTGCATTAAATACTAAGCACTGAGGATCTAACCGAGGAGCACGCCTCGGGACGGCACCCTCGATTGAAGAATTCTGGATTTGTAGACGATACCAACTACGGGCCGCGGGAGCTGCCGCGGAGGCGGGGAAGCCTCGAGATCTCACTCTCTTCGAATAGGGAATCGATACCGATGAGGACTTGTCTATTCGCAGCAATAGCCTGCGCATTTGTTATCACAGGCTGCGCCGATTTCTTGGTTCGTCGCCGTACAATTTCGGGCGACGCCGTCCTGACTCAGATCGGTCAACCTCAGAGCTCCGAACAGCAGGCGGAACTCATCGGGAGATTTGTTGAGAAGCAGGTTCAGGATCCCAAGTCGAACAAGATTCGTGTAACGACCGACCCCCTACCCGGCTGGAAAAACGGGGGGCTTGGCGGGCTCTTTCTCGAAGCCGAGGGTTGGATCTGGAACTTCGAGCTCAATGCGATGAACCGATTCGGTGACTACGTGGGCTGGAAGCAATACCAGATCCTCTACAACCCCGTCACCGATCAGCTCTATTTCAACCGCAATCCATACGGAATCTATCCTTACCGCATCAAGGGAGAGGTCAACTCGAGGGGGAGCTATGAACCGCTACCCGCCGGTGACGCGACGATCGAAACCGAAGAAGAGGAGACGGTGACGCCGGAAGATCCCTCTGAGTCACCCGCTTCAGAAGGCCCGGAAACCGAGCTCCCGAGCGACGACACAGAATCCCCCGTCGACGCGGACGGTACCCGCACGTAGAGCTGATAATCCATGGACAAAGTGCAAGGAGGTCGAGTGGATCGTGTCCACTCGACCTCCTTGTTTTCGTCCGGTGAAACGCGCGGGGATACGATCAGTTGTTCCGCGGATAGAGCCGAAGCCTCCGGTGTATCTCTTCGAGGTCGACGTCGTTGCGGGCGGGAGTCCAAAGGTGCGCCTCGATACTGCCGTCGGGCAAGACTTGAAACTCCGAACCCTCAAATGGAGCTCCGACGACAATCTCGGTACCCGCCTCCTCACGGATCAACTCCTGGTCGGCATTGACCCAGTAGCGGATGGCGTTTGAGTACTCGGGGGTCACCGTATTGGCGACACCGTCGACGACGTAACGTTCGATTCGGCGAAATTCGAGCGTATCACTCGCCGTTTCGGTCGTGCCCACGACCACGATCGGAAAGCCGTTTGTATCAGTCCCGATCGCATCGGACGACTGCAGCTCTTCCCAGAGATTACTCAGCGCTTTGTTGAGACGCATCAAGGCGATTCGGCGAGCTTCACGAACCCGCCCATTTTCCATCAGGGTATTGAGCGCAGAGAACACGGAACTCATCAGGACGATCACGATAGCGGCGGTGATCGTTACCTCGATGAGAGTCATTCCCGCTTCCTTGCTGGGGCACTTCGCTCGGTGAGGAGCTGGACGCATCGCAAGATCCCCTTACTCTACTGTGATATTGGCTCGGGTCGCTTGGTAGATCAATCGACCGTCAAACTCAACTGCGATTCGAAGCAAGTTCCCCGAGTCTTCGAATCCATCGCTTTCTTCGATGCCGTTGCCGTTGAGATCCGTATCGACCCGAACCGTCCAGGTCCCCGGCAACTGAAACGTCGCGTCGGTAAAGGTCCAAACCCCGTCGGGCTGATGGAGTGCCAACTGCTGAAGCGTGACGTCCGAGATGTTGGTGTCCATCGTAAACAGCGACTCAACCTCGGCCGAGGTCGGAGCTCCGTCAGTGGTGAGACCAAACGGCTGCGCCGTGATACGGTCGATGAGCATGCGCGCCCGCTCGGCTATTAGGTCGTTATCCTCAAGGTCGCGACTCGATCGCTCGGAGGTCAGCGACGACATACCCATTCCGAGCATCAAAATCGTGACGAGCATGATTGCAACCATCACTTCGAGAGTTGAAAAACCCTCTTCGCGAGTCGCTCTATTTATTCTCGTCATTATCGTCTCCAACAATTTCAAAGGGGATCACCACGTCGGGATACTCTCGAGGTTTGGGCTCGAACTCTTCGGGTAGTTCGTAAACGTGGAGGCCCTTCATGTTCTTGTAAATCTCGCGGTTCTTCCACTCGGGAGATTGGTTCTCTTTGGCAATCTCGATTTTCTCGGCCACGGGAACCGCCTCGGGCAGTGTTCCGTCCCAACTTCGCTCGACGAGTGGAGTGTAGTTCTCACCGCCGAAGACGATGGTCTCCCCTTCGCCGCTTGCAGCGACAGGCTCGGGATCCGATGTTAGGCTGAAACGAAAAACGATGACTCCGACTAAAAGTCCGGCCAGAATCGCGAGTCTCGGCCATGAAATGGCGTTCATCAGTCCCCCCTTCTTACTGCCTCTTGGGTGCAATCTCAGGGCCCGCCACCCAATAAGTTTGATCACACATAATGCGCGCTGGCGATGTCCCGAATAAGATCTTGCTGTCGATATCGCCTCTATAGAGAATAGCATGCTCGCTCGAATTGGGGTGATGCTCCGCCGGCGCCAGATCCGAACTGGATCCAGCCTGGGGGCTCGAGCAGCATTCGTACGACTTTGCCGCGAATCACCTTGCGACATTCTTTGAACTCTACTTGGCGCGTGGAAGGCAACGAGCGACGGGCCTTGGACGCTCTTTCTGATGGCCGGTCGCGGGTCGTCAGCCTTGCGTTCGGTTTCGGTACGCGGATTCCGTAAGCGGGGCGTTTTCTCCTAGGGTCCTTTCTCCTAGGGGCCTTTCGCGAAGGCCCCTCTCAG
>CAYZYD010000232.1:0-6718 GCA_964482505.1 uncultured Planctomycetia bacterium
GGGTCGATCTCGTCTAGAGTCCCGAGTCGGTGCAAACAGTCGACGGCTTGGCTAACGTTGCGCGACGCTTGAGGATCGTTCTCGACTTGATCGAGCCGCGCCGAGAGCGCGAGCCAGGCGTCGCGGTAATTGCCGTCCTGAACCGCTTGATCGATGGCGCTCTGATCACGAGGATCGATCTTGAGTTGAGGCGAGTCCGAATCTCCGCGGATCGCTTGAGTCAGTATGCCCTGGGCGAGACAGAGAGCATACCTGCTAATATCGCGCATCCGGTTATCCTCCAATAATGAGCGTGTTGCGGGTGATCGAGCCTCGAACCCTCAAGCGCTCAGGACTCAGGACGGTCGGCAGTCGAGGCCTCGCAGTCCGAATCTCATTTTCAGTCGGTATACCGCGAAAACCTCGCAACGCCCGAGGTTTGAGGGATGGGTTCAAAATGGGCTTGACGACGCGGCCCTCGAGTTGCCGTCCACTCGAGCGAGACGATCAGAGCGATTGGTCCCGACAAACTCAAGGATCTCGCGCTCAAGAAATTCGAGGGCATGCTCCAACCGTCGCGGCAGCCGATACGAATTCGACGAGAGCCCAACACTGTTCATGAGCCCGCTCTAAGAAGCTGGAAGACGCTCGCGGGGGTGCGCTCGCGGCCTCTCGCCCGGAGGCTCATAAACAATGCGTGGTCTATTCATGAACCGCGTCGCGAGAAGTATCCGTCCCTCTGACGCAGCGAGTGGACGTCTGACGACTTCCCAGCAGCGGGCTCATGAATAATGCGGGCTAGCACCTGCTCACCGATCGATTAGAATTGGTGCGATAAGTCCAGAAAATTTTGCTGCAACTGAAATGAGAGCCTCACCATGAACCAGCCAGAAGTAACTATCAAAGTCGGCAATCAGAACGAATCTTCGGACGCGGTCGACGTCGAGGTCGATCGCCGGGTGGCCGGAGCCGCGCCCGTCTACTTCGATACGACTGAAGAGGCGCGACCCTACCCGCTCGCGGTCAAACTACTCGAGCTCGACTCGGTGTCCGCTGTCTTGCTCCAGGATCAAAAGGTGACGGTCTGCCGAGCCAATGGTGCGGGCGAGTGGCCCGGCATCATCGAATCAGTGTCGGCGATCATTGAGAGCTACTTCGCTGAACTCCCCGAAGAGGAGCAACGCGAGCGCACGCCTGAAGAGAACGAGCTGATGCTCAAGGTGCAGAATCTCCTCAACACGGAGATCAACCCGATGGTCGCTTCCCACGGAGGGTATATCGAAGTCTCAGACGTTCGCGGCTCGGAAATCTATATGAATATGACGGGCGGTTGCCAAGGCTGCGCCCAGTCAGCCGTCACGCTGCGGCAGGGGGTCGAGCGGCTGATTGCCGAGCGCATCCCCGAGGTGACTCATATTCACGATTCGACCGACCACGCCGCCGGCACCAACCCCTACTACCAGTAGCCCTCTACGTCTCCAGTCCGAGCAGTGCGGGCCGAGCCGCCGCGACCATTTTGCGCAGGCTCGGCACGATCTCGATCAGACTCGCAGGGAGCGGCGGTTGGCTGAGTGCATGCACGACGATCTGTTCGAGTCGATAGAGGAGGCCCGAGTCCGAAGCGTAGTCGAGGATATAGCGAGCCTTCGAAAAGCGCTCGATCGTCCGCGCGAGTCCGCTCGCTTCTCTCCCCAACATTGCCTTGAAGAGCTCGGTCCCGACCCTTTCGTACTCCGCGGGAGGGACCGAATCGAGCATATCGTAAAACGCCGGTCCAAGGTTGGGGTCGATCCGCATGAGCTCGGCATCGAGGCAGAGCTCGACCGCGAGATGGCTCACAAATCCGGGCTTGGGTATCTGGTCTCCCCAGCCTTCGCGCAGGGAATGGGTGAATTCGCGGAGCAACCTCGTAAAATGGGGGTTTGCGTGAAAAGAGTCGTCGTCCCGAAGATGGCAAAGCATGCCACCCGCCACTTCTGCCACGGGAGCGGATCGGGGCTCTGAGCCTCGATTTTTCTCGAGAAACCCGACGAGGTCGTGCTCGAGGACCCGGATTCTCGGCCTCAAGTGGCGAAGCCAATCGGGAAGGCAACAGCCGACCAAGTGGTAAGGCGAGTCCAGCGAATTGCGGGCGTGGGCGAGAAAGTTCAATGAATTCCTAACAGAACCCCGTGAGGTGCTCTTCGCTCATTCGTGCGAGCCAAGAAAAGTCCGCGCGGTCCCATTAGAAAGCAAAGACGAGCGATGCGTTACCGTCTTCTGACCCTCCTCCTATTATTTGCCTCGAGCTGTGTCACTCGAGATGATTCCACCCGTTTTTCGATTCCCGATGAACCGAGTGACGAGCTCTACGCGGGGAAAGAGAGCGGATCGAGTTCAAGCGCCCGAGTCGTCGGTGGTCTCACCGCCGATCCTCGAAACGATTACGGCCGATTCTCAAACGGCTTTCGCTATATCCTGCGCGAGAACGCCAAGCCTCAGGGGGAGGTGGCGCTCCGTCTCCATATCCGAACCGGGGCCCTGAATGAGTCGGTCACCCAAAACGGACTCGCACACTTTATCGAGCATATGGCCTACAACGGCACGACCCACTACAAAGCGGGTGAGTTGATTCCTCGGCTCGAAAGCTACGGGATGCGCTTCGGACACGATTCGAATGCGAGCACCGGCCACACCGATACGATCTATATGCTCGACATGCCGGATACCGAAACCGAGACCATCGAGGAAGCGCTCACCATCCTCGCCGACTTCGCCTACGGAGTTCAGTTTCCGCCCGAGGAAATCGAGAAAGAGCGGCCGATCATTCTCAATGAGCGGCAAGCGAGAATCGGTCCCGGACAACGGCTCCGCGACCAGATTATGAAGGGGATCTTCCCCGAGAGCCGCGTGGCCCTGCACGATATCATCGGCAAGAACGCAGTGATCGAAAAGGCGCCGCGCTTCGAGTTCACCAATTATTACGATACCTGGTACCGTCCCGATCTGATGACACTAGTCGTGGTCGGCGATATCGACGTCGAGAAGCTCCTGCCCAAGGTCAAGGCGCGATTCGGCTCCGAGAGTTTTGAAGCGCGCGGTCCACTCGAGAAGAGCCGCCCTAGCGGAATTCAGCCTCAAGACAAGAGCCGAGTCCTTGTCCTCTCGGATCCTCAGTTGCAATCGGAACAGATCAGCGTGCTTTCAGTGGTCGAGCCTCCTTCGAGCCTGATTTCTTTTGAGGAGTACCGGCGCCGTACGATTGCAAGTTTGGCTTATTGGATCATCGAACGACGATTGCAGACCAACGTTCAACGCGGTACCTCCGCGCTGCTCGACGCCTCGATCGACAAACAGCGCATCGTTGCCGACGGTTGGATTGTCAATGCGGGGGGAACGCTCAAGACCGACAATTGGGAACTCGGCCTCGGAGAGTTGATTTCTGAGATCAAGCGCGCCCTCGACCACGGCTTCACCGAAAAAGAACTCCAACTCGCACGCCGAGAGCTCCTCAACCGAGCGGAGCGGTTTCTCGAGACCGAATCGACACTCGATTCGCGCCAACTCGCCGGCGCCCTGATCCGCAGCACCCAAAATCGCGACGTTCCGATCGCGGCTAAAGACAATCTCGCCTTGACGCGTGAGGCTCTTCGAGGGGTTCAGCCGATCGACGTCGCCGAGTTGTTTGCGTCCGAGTTTGACGTCGCCCACTGGACTTACTTGCTGATCCTATCCGAACAAACTCCCAAGCCGAGCCGCGAAGAGGTGCTCGCGGCCGCTGATCGCGCTTGGTCAGCGATCACTCGAGGCGTCGCTGAAGATGAGGTCACCGAGACGGGCGAGCTGATCGAACCCGAGCCCGGAAGATCGGTCACCACTCGGATCGAGCCGGGTCTCGGGATTGCGACCGTCGAACTCTCAAACGGGGCGATCCTCCACCACCGAGAGATGGATCAGCGCGACCAGCAGGTCCTCGTCTCGATTTCGACCGCCGGGGGTTCGATCGAGGAAGACGCGGGGACGCGGGGCTTCGCCGCCGCAGCCAGCTTGATGAACGCGACCAGTACGATCGACTCGAATGCACTGCGCGATCTCTTTGTCGGCCGCGATGTCCAAGTGTCGGGTCAATTCACAACCGACCTGATGACGGTGACGATCTCGAGCAGCCCCGAAGACCTCGAGCTCGGCTTTCAGATCGCTTACAACTTGATCGTCGACGGGGTCGTCGAGGAAGCGACTCTCTATAACTGGCGCACCGAGGCGATTCGAAATATCGCGGTACGCGACGCGGACCCGCGAACGCAGCTCTTTCGAGCTTTTCATGAGACGGTTTTGCAGAGCGACCCGCGTTTTGCGGAACTGACGGCGGACGACTTCGCAAGTTTGAACGCACGCACCGTGACGCGCTGGGCCCGCCGAATTCTCGGGCGCACTCCGTTTGAAGTTGCGATCGTCGGCGAGATTTCGCTCAGCCAGGCCAAAGAGCTGGCTGAGCGTTACGTCGCGTCGCTGCCCGAGTCGACCAAACCGATGAACTGGCTGAGTCCTCTCAAGAGTATCGAACTCGGGACGGGACCGTTTCACGTGACCAAGCGCTTTCGCACTCAGACCGACCAGGCGATGGTCGAAGCGGGCTATCTCGGAGCGGACTACAACAACAAACGAGACCGGCGTCTCATGACGGTGGTCTCGTTTATTCTTACCGCGCGCATGATCCGCACAATTCGCGAAGAGAAGCAGCTCGTCTACTCGATCGGGGCGGCCCACCAGCCTGCGATGGATATCCCCGGTACGGGACGGTTGACCGCGCTCGCACCGTGCGATCCTGCCCAAGCTGACGAGCTTGCCACCGAGATTCTCGCGATTTGCGATGAGTTTGCGAAGAACGGTCCGTCGGACGCCGAACTCGCGGCGACGCGAAGACAGATCGATGTCGCGCTTGAGCGTCAGCTCGAAGAGCCGGGTTTCTGGCTCCGCGAACTCGGCAGCTTGCGTTATCGCGGTAGCGATCTCGACGACCTCAAACGGTTGCGCGAGATCTACGGCTCGTTCACCAAGGAGGAGCTCCAGGAAGTGGCCCAGAAGTACTTCGTCCCCGAGAAGCAGATTCGCTTCGTCGCGATCCCCGAGCTCTCCGCTCAATAACCCGCCGCCCGCACGACAAAGCGGCTCTCGCTAGCCCGTTTTTTGACGAGCCCGCTGCTGCGAAGTCGTCAGACGTCCGCTCGCTGCGTCAGAGGGACGCCTGGCGACTTCTCGCGACGCGGTTCATGCGTTTCACCTGCCCTGGCTGCCTTCATCGTGAAGCGTTGAGAAGTTTCAACTGTCAGTCTTCGTTTCCGCTGAGACCTGCGGCTTAGATTCTGAGCAAACTCAATAGAGGGCTTTATAGTCAATCCAGCGTTGCGACTCAAAAGTGGCGGTTTCGTTGCAATCTCATGAGCTCGGCGTGTGGAACACCCGAGTCGGAGCGTCGATGTTTCAACTCCGCTGCTCGATAGCCCGGCGAACCTCGACGTATGACCAATACGCTTTTTCGATTCGCCGAGGACACTGGTCTCCCGAGTACACTGGGCTCCCGAGGACACTGGGCTCCCGAGGACACTGGGCGGGCGGGTTGCTAGATCAGAAGGGAACGACATGCTGACCATTCGAAAATCTGAAGAGCGTGGCCATGCTAACCACGGCTGGCTCGACACCTACCACACCTTTTCGTTCGCGAATTACTACGACCCCGACTTTGTGCAGTTCGGCCCCTTGCGCGTTATCAATCAAGATCGCGTCGAACCCGGTCGCGGCTTTGGAACCCACGGCCACCGCGACATGGAGATCATCTCTTATGTGCTCGAAGGATCGCTCGAGCACAAAGACAGTATGGGCAATGGTTCGGCGATCGGTCCCGGCGATGTCCAGGTGATGTCGGCGGGGCTAGGCATCACCCACAGCGAGTTCAACGGATCGGCGACCGATCCGCTTCATTTTCTACAGATGTGGATCATGCCGCGAGAGAACGGGACGGAACCGCGGTACGAGGAGAAACACTTTCCTCTCTCGGATCGACAGAACCAATTCCGATTGCTGGTCTCGCCCGACGGCGACCGAGAGTCGCTCACGATCAACCAAGACGCCTGGTTTTACGCCGCGCGAGCCCAGGCGGGGTCCGAGTTTGAACATACGGTCCCGGCTGGTCACAAGGCGTGGGTCCACGTGGCTCAAGGTGAGATCAAACTCAACGGCGAAACGTTGGCGAGTGGTGACGGCGCGGCGATCGAATCGGAAGAATCGCTCAAGATCGAGAGCCTTCAAGAGTCTGAAGTGATCCTCTGGGAAGTTCTCGCCTAAGGAAATCACGAGTCGCGACTGTGCAAGACAGTCGCGTCTCGACTAGCAACCCCTCGCTTCTCGAGTTTCAGATCGAGGCGGGTCAGATTCTCTTGAAGGACTACCGCATGGTCCTCTCTTCGTCCTCGGCGCTCGGCGCGCTTAGGCGCGAGTTCGTCGAGACCCTCGGAACCGACAGCGAACGGGCGATCATGAAACGAGTTGGGCATGCAGCGGGCCTCGCTGACGGCCTTGCGCCTCCGCAAGCCTCGCTCCCGAACTCAATGCGATCAAAGATGAAGCGGACCGCATCCGTAAAGCGCTCGAGCTGACCGAAGGCAATCGCGAGCGCGCCGCCCGCGAACTCGGACTCAACCGGACCACACTCTAGCAGCCCGCCCGAAAACTCATTCCGCGCGGGAGGCCGAGCTTCCTTCGC
>CAYZYD010000233.1:0-6708 GCA_964482505.1 uncultured Planctomycetia bacterium
GACACCGATGTGAGGCGACCTTTAGTCTTGATGATCTCGAACAACTCAACGAGGTCTTCACGGGTCAACTCGTTCAACTCGATTCCTGGCAACGAGCCGTCGTTCGTCTCGAAGTTGCAGCGCCCGATCGGTGGAGAAACCGGACCCAGCGTCATAATTTGACATGAACTCATCCTGCGGGCAGTAAAGAGCTTGTCGCGTCTGTCTGAAGTAAGGGTCGCGAGCCAGCGGGATTGTATGCTTAACCAGTCCAAACCGGAATTCCCGATTTTCCACCAATAAATGACTTAGGGTCCGGATTTCCCGGCACTCTCCCTACTACTAATCCCCAGTAACTCGACGCACTGCTGCCTCGAACGACAGCGGGTCGACAGCGGGATAGCGGTTCAACTCTGGCTTGATCTCTAGGAAGAGCTCGAGGAGAGTCGTTCGATCCACCAGTTCGGCGTCGATCATGGCCTGTACGTCGGCCAGGTCGCGATCAAAGCTTCGCTCGATCTTTGCGAGAGATTGCGAGTACAAATCATAGTGAAAGTAGTCGACGGTGCCCTCGCGCCTGATGAATGTACTTCTGTCCTCCCAATCCGGAAGTGGAGGGATGAACTGGTCAGGAGAGGCCAGCTCTATGTTCATGTTGAGCCGATTCTTTAGGCTGGAGAGGTTCGGGCCCAGGTCGATGTCCGACACGCACTTGAGGTCGAGGTCGGCGGTCGTCGCTCGCCAACCGTGCAGCACTGCCGTGCCGCCACCAACCAGATAGACGCGTGCTGCCGCCCTCGTGGACTGTCCGAGGCTGCGCATGAACTCCTGGACGCGACTGGCGTCTACTTCTGGACGCAACGCGCCGCTCTCAGGAAGCTGGCAAGCTGTCGGCGATAGGCATTGTACTTCGAGTGCGCTCCGTCACCGAATTTCTGCGCCAACAGTCTGTACAACTTCGCTTCGGGGTCCGCGAGTGTTGTGGGGGTTGCGTAACCCAGATCGGCCAGTGCTGCCGTTGCCTGCGAAACAAGCAACGACTCGACCGTTTCCAGGTTGTGGTTCAGGTCGGAGATGCCCTTTGAAATCAGGTCTGACCCGGGAAGTGCGATTTTTGTCATGCGTCGAGTATACCTCAATACCACCGAGAACCTCGCGAGATCTGGGAAGTGCAACCGTGGCAGATCCGGTGAGCACGAGTTCGGTGATTGATTCGAGGGCGCACTTAGTAGGAGACTACTTTCACCGACCGGGATCGTTGTCGGAGTGATCCGCGAAGGAACCGTGGGAATTCAGGGAAGATACGATTCGCGATTGAGGTAGAGAGGTGAACACCGGACATCGTTGTCCGCCGTGTAACCGCGCATAGATTGTGGGAGTCCGCGAGAGTGGGCAATACACGGGAGGAGAGGAGTGGGGCGAGGATCTGGTATTTCAGAACGCGTCGGCGAAGGGACGTTTCGCCTGCTCCCTACACCGAACTACGACCCCCTCAAAGAGAGATGGACGTTTCCACCTGGAAATATCGTGGCAGTCGAAGAGCGGTCAGCAGCGGAGGGCGAGACGATTATCGTGGCGGCAAGATTCACTGACCCGAAGATCAGCGAAGAACAGCTTTGGCTATTGGCAAGAGCAACTTCGCGGACAACGACGGCTCCCTTCCGTCGATCGAGATTCGGCATCTAGCACACACTGAAGTGCCGAAGCTGTTCGATGCCCTCTCGTCTGCCGGATTCATCAACGAGGTTGCGACGATCTGGGACGAACGGGTGAAGGCTGACGTGCCGATATCGCAGATTCCCAACCCAGCTGCTCGCGTGGCGTCTCACGACTTAGACTGCTTCCATGTCGTCGTTTCCGGAGTCAATTATGAGGGCGAGTCGATACCCGATCTGGGCGTGTTCGTGTTTCAGGACGCGATCGAGATCAATTACAGAATGGGCAGTGGCTGGACGCCGAGACGAGTGACCGCATTTCTCCATTTGCTCGAGGATCTCCGACGGCAGACTATAAGCGGAGAGGGTCGACCAGCCGACTGCGAAGCACCGCCGTTCCCCGAGACCTTCATTCACTGCTTCCGGTGCTGTGTAGCCAACAGGGAGTAACGAACGCGCTCCTCGCGCACACGGGACAGAGTTGTGGCGGTGTGGTCAACCCCGTGCGGATCTTTTTGTCGCGTTCGCTCGAGAGCCCGGAGCACCGAGCAGCCTTCGAGCGACTGTGCTCAGGTAATAGGCCAAGGTATCCCTTCGGCACAGACCTCGCACGGCGGATCTAGATTACCCATGTAGCCGTCCGCCAAAGGACTTCCCCAATTCGCATCGCCTCCGGGACGTTCGACATCAGCCCATGGTGCACTAATCTAGAATTCGTTCCGTCTACTCGACGCCACTCGTTAACATGCAGGAAGGCATTTACTCGCTAAGGAAGAGACGAAGATGGACCTCATCGTTGAAGAGTACAAGAAATCCGTCGATCGGACCTTGCTCCGCCAGAACCTGAAGAGGACCGTCGAGGAGAGGTTCTTGAACCTCATGGAGCTACAGCGGTTCGCCGAAGAGCTGCGTCTTTCGGCTCGCAGGGACCAGGCTATCAAATGACCGACTTTGCGCGCCTGCTCCGGATCATGGTCGATGCGGCAGTGGAGTTCATCATCGTAGGCGGTACTGCTGCAACTGCACACGGATCCAGCCGACTTACCCTTGTTCTCGACGTGGTCTATTCCCGGCATCCCGACAATCTCGACCGCTTGGTCACCTCGCTCCAGGAACTCGATCCGTATATCCGAGGCGCCCCTCCCGGCCTTCCCTTCAAGTGGGAGGCGGAGACGCTTGCGCGTGGCTTGAACTTCACACTGACGACGTCGGCAGGGGACCTCGACCTTCTCGGCGAAATCACGGGTGGAGGCAGGATAAGTCTTGGTGAAGTTATCCCCGACCTTAGACTCGAGGAACTTCACACGCCTTATCTGGGCGACGGCATCGACTCGCTCCAACAGTTCATCGTCCTCACCGCCGCGCCCGTCGATGGCTAAGGAACGCAAGTCGAAGAGAGTTCTTTGGGAGATCATGTTGAGGCTTGAGGAGGCCGGCGAGGAAGATATCTGTTCACTCTTGAATGAAGTGATGGGGGCTCAGCCGTATTGTGGCTCTGGTGTCGATCTTGCCGAGTTCATTGACGCGATTGTGGCTCTCGAAACTCAAAGCGAATTGCAACTCCGCGAGTACGAGATCAAGGAAGGTCGAACGGTTTTCGGAGATCTTGTCCAAGCTCAGGTGCTGAGATCTAGCTCCGCGTTCTCCTTCGATTCACAAGCTCGTATCTGGAACTGGGGTGAGCCTCGGCGAATACTCGTGGAGGTGCCTGACGGGTAACAGCCCCAACGATTGCTTGGTTGCCACCGGCGTCCGGTGTGGGTGTCGTGGGGTTCGTGGTGATGTCGCCTCATCGATCATGAGTTTCGTAGCGAGCTAGCAACTGGGCAGTACTGTAGCGGGATCGACTAATCAGTTCGATAAGATTTGCGCAGACTCCGTGAGACGATCGCTACCAGTATAAGCCAAAACTGACTCAGGCGAATCCGACGGGCCGTTCGGCTCGACCGGTGATCTTTCATTGGAGGATAACAGCTATGAGTCTTGCACCATCGTCAGTCGAAATCCGAAGCGAAACGCTCGCGCTCGAGTTATGGCGAGAGTACGTCCAGTGGCTTCTGAGCCGCAAGCTGCGCCAATCGCTTGCGAAGAGTCTTGAACACTTTGGACTTTCGCCCGAAGCCGCGACGACTTTCCTCGAAAACCTCGTCATGCGTCAACTGCTCGACGACGACTTCGACCCGACCGGGCCTCACTTAACTTCGCCCGATCCCGACATTATCGAAAGCGCTCTCCTCGCCATTCGTCGGACTGATCTCGATTCGGATAGTATTCAGAATCTCATAGTGGACAGCGGGCGGGATCTCGCAAGCGAGCAAGTGGCTTTGCTGCGCTCCACTCCGTTTCCCAACGTCTACTCAAATGACGCCCAGCTTTCGATCGGGCAGTTCAGCCTTGCCTGGTCAGAGCCCTTAGAGCGAGCGTTCCGGACAGTCAGGAAATCGCACGACCGAACCTGTTCGCTCTTTTATCTCCTGCGGTCGGCGCTGAGGTATGACTCGATCTTCGCCCGGACCCGTCATATCGGTCCTCCGCAAGCCGTCTATGACGCCTTCCACGAGTGGGGGGTCCGTAATGAAGGTTTCGCGTCGCCATTCAACGCTCGGCTCATCGACCGACCCGACTCTCGGTTCTTCTCGGTCTTCCCTGACACCGACGCGCCCTTTGGCTCGCAGGGGAGTTTCTTCGACGCAGATCTCGACCAGTACGACGGTGCATGGTGTCTCGATCCACCCTTTCTGCCGGAGACGTTGGATCGAGTCGACCGCATTATCGCGGCGATGCGTGCCGCTCGACCTGAACGAGGTGTGATCTTGATTGTCCCCGAGAGCCACCAAGTTGCCACTCCCCCCGATGAGACCGTGATCCTCGAAGCGGGTGTGCACTGGGTTGAGGGTCTCGGTCAGACCTTCTTTGCTCTCCCGGTAAATGTCACGATTCACCGATACGGCCCGGTCCCCGGCTTCTCAGCAGACATCATTCGGCGCGGTTACTCGCGGCCGGCGTGATGCCATCCGAGAATCAAGCCCGCCCCTCGTTTGATCGGGCCACCCTTTTCGGAGCTTGTACGCCGCTCCTTCTCTTTGCCATCGTCGTTCTCGCGTATCCCGACGCGAGTAGTCGTGCGATTCGCACCGCCTTTGAATTCACGGGCAACCTCTTCGGAAGTTTTTGGCAGACTTTTGCCATCGCACAGTTCGTCGTCGCGCTCGGACTCGCGCTGAGCCCGTGGGGGCGTGGACGCTTTGGCGGAACTTCTGAGCCCGATATCGGCTGGGTGCGCTGGATCTCAATCCTGCTCTGCACTTTGCTGGCGGGGGGCGGGGTCTTCTGGTCGGCGGCCGAGCCGATGTTTCACTTCGGTTCGCCGCCTCCCGCGTTCGACGTCCCGCCCAAAAGTTCGGAAGCCGCCGTCATCGCTCTCGCCCAGTCTCATGTTCACTGGGGATTTCTCGCCTGGACCCTCGTCGGCACTTTGGCCGCGATCTCGTTTGCGGCGATTCAAGCCGAGGGGCGCCGGCTCAGGCCGCGCGCACTCCTCGAAGCACTTCTCCCCTCAAGACGAGTACCGGCGGGTCTCGGGGTTTCGATCGATGCCATTGCGATCATCGCCGTCGTCGCGGGCACCGTCGGCCCGATCGGCTTCCTCGCGCTCCAGCTTTCAAGCGCCGCCGAACTCGAGCTTGGAATCCGAGACGGGTATCTCACGCGAGTGACCCTACTCGGTGCTCTGGTCCTACTCTACACTCTCTCCGCGGCCAGTGGCCTCGACCGAGGCATTCAATGGTTGAGTCGTTTGAATGTTGTGCTCGCCCTCGGCCTCGGCGCGATCCTGCTCCTGTTGGGTCCCACCGAATCAACTCTCAAGACGAGCCTCGCGTCACTTGCAACCTACGCGACCGATGGCCTCCGGCTCGCGCTCTACTCGGGAGATTCGGGCTGGCTCGCCTACTGGACTCTCTTCTACTGGGGCTGGTTCCTCGGTTATGCACCGATCATGGCGATCTTTATCGTCCGGATCTCGCGCGGTCGGTCGGTGAGGCAGGTTGTCCTCGCGGTCAGTCTCGTCGCCCCGCTCGCCACCAACCTCTGGTTTGGAGCGCTCGGAGGAACCGGACTCTCGCTCGAGCTCGCAGAGCCCGGAGCCATCACCGGTCCGCTCGAGTCTCACGGGCTCGGCGCCGCACTCGTCGCCATCGTCAGCGCGCTCCCGGGATCGACCTGGCTCGTGCCGCTCTTCGTTCTGCTTGTCTTCTGCTTCCTCGCCACCACCGGCGATTCGATCGCCTATGCGATCTCGGTCGTCATCTCGGGTCGCGAAACCCCACCCCGCTCGCTCAGGATTGGTTGGGCCTGCGGCATGGGTGCCTTGGCGGCCGCGCTCCTCGGCCTCGGCAAGACCGGCATCGACTCGCTCCAACAGTTCATCGTCCTCACCGCCGCGCCCGTCACGCAGCTGCTCGTTCCGACTTTAGTGACGGGCCCGCTCGGCGCGCGTCGATTACTCGCCGCGCAGAGATCGCAAGAACGAGCCGAGTTTGAATAAACCCCCCAAGCCTGCCTTTTGCGCCAATGGTGAGAACCTGCGCTCTTACGAGCCGCCTTCTGCGGCCATGAACGATAGAGCCGCAATAGCGAGGCAGAGCAGCAGCATCGCGACCGAGGGATAAGTTTTGGTGAAGTTATCCCCGACCTTGATATGCATGGCGACGGCGCCCGCCATCAAGGCGGCGAGTCCCAGCGCGGACCAGAGGGTCACACCCGAAACAAAGATCCCGACAAGTAGCCCGGTCGCGGTGAGAATCTTCAAGATCCCGATCGCAATCATCGCTTGATAAGAGAGCCCGTAGACCGCGAACTCTTCGCGCATATTCTTGGCGTCGCCCCCCCGGTGGGCCGTCTCACGATTTGCGCGAAGAAACCAGACGTTGTAGATCCCCAGAGCGGCAAATATTTGGAGACCGATCGCTTCGAGATGAACAGCGATGATATCGTCTTCGATACTCAGTTCATCGCTCAGGGCATGGCCAACGGCTTGACCTTCAACGAAATGCCAATCGAAACCCGTTACTTC
>CAYZYD010000234.1:0-6663 GCA_964482505.1 uncultured Planctomycetia bacterium
CATAGTTTGCCCATTGAGTAAGACTTGAGCTCCGGGAGGGTCGCTGACGACGTAAACGCTAAAGCGGATGGAATCTGCCGACACATAAGCGAGCGCTTCGGAGAGAATACGCGTTTGAATCTGACGCAGCTTTTCAAAGTCCTGATCTGCTTTCGCTCGTTCCGCCTCCTCGAGTAGAGTCGACGCGAGTGTCTGCGCAGCATTGACTTCTTGCTTCTCGCGCTCCTGCTTCAGCTCTTTCAATCTCGCCTCGGCGGACATCAGCGCGCTCTGATATTTCTTCAGGCGACTCAATTCTCGCTCCGCAACGGATGACTGAGTCGAGAAGGGGTAATTGTCGACAATCTTCCGATACTTTTGCTTGAGTTGATTCGCTCTCTTCAGCAGCTGGTCTTTGTCGGCGTGGGTTGTATAGAGGATGGTTAGGAGTTGTTTGTCTTCGATTTCTAGCTCTAGCAGGTTGTTTGCAGCGGCGTACTGGTTGGCCTCAGCGTAGAGTTGTCGGGCCTTGGACTCGTAACGAATCGGATAGGTGATACAGGTGATGAGGAGGAAGATCGAAAGCGCGGTCATCGCGAGTCGCCGTCGCCGCCGCGATTCGCGCTGCTCCAGATTTGTTAGCAGACTGTTGAGACGTTCGGCAACATCGTGGCGATCCGGCGCTAGATCGTACATCGTTCGGAGCAGCCGGATGATCTCCCGGAAATCTTTCCGTTCGTCGAGCAGGTTGCTCGCGCGCTCGTAGCAGGCGACCGCTTGTGGCAGGTTGAGGAGCGCCTTTTGGCAATCTCCCCGGATCCGCCAGTAATCCGCCTCATTGAGCAGTTCCGACTCGCAGTTTTCGGTCTCGGCTGCGAGCGTTTGATAATCCCGAGCTTGAGTTAGAAGGTGTGCGTACTTTCCAAAGACTTCGATCTTACGTTTGGGATTCGAGGGATCCCTGACTGCCCAGATTTGGGCAAACATGTCAGTCGAAGGCGTACAGATCTCGAGCAGCCGAATTCCCAGAGTCCAAGCGACCGAGGGTTGGTCACTGTACATCGAGATCGCCCGCGAGAGAGCTTCCTCGGCGAGCTCGGGCATGTGCATATCGGCGAGGAAGAGTCCACCCTCACGAAGCACCTCGCGATCTTGCTGAGCTTCCGGATTGACCTCGACGAGGTAGGAAAAGATCTCGCACGCCTCTTCGATCTTGCCCGCCTTGCGCAGGACCTGCGCCACCTCCACGTGGCTCGGGACCGAGAGTGGCCGAATCCAGCCCTGTTGATAGAAGCTGTGGAGCGCGGCCATAGTGTAAAACCGCGACAGGGGGGCGCCTTTGAGAACGGCTGAGATCGGTGTCTTTGAAGCGATGAGTTCGAATATCTCCGCGTCCCCGAACTGTAGCTCAGCGTCGGGTGGCAGGGCCGCCACCGCGCGCTCAATCCACATCCTCGCGTCGGGAAGATCTTTGCGGATCAAGCTGAACTCGTCGAGCTGACGCAACCCCTCCATGATCACACTATTGGGGTCGATGCTGATCTGAGTGTACTTCTGGAGGGGGTCCATCAGCTCGGGTGGACAGTAATCGTGGAGGAATTCGAAATCCCCCTCGGTCCAGAGGAAGAGGTCGTAGAGCTCTTCCTCGATCCGAGTCTTTAAGGCCTGCTGAACGTCATCGTGGGTAAGGCAGCCGCTCTCCACCAAGATTTGACCGAAGAGCTTTCCACTCGTCTCCTGCTTTTCGTAGGTTTGCTGGAGCTCTTTCTCCGTGATGCTTCCCTGACGGAGCAGGATTTCTCCAATCCGGACTCCGCTGTTGGTGGAGAGTAGCGTGATCGAGCCTGTCGAGAAGTAGATCTTCTTGAAGTCTTGCCCGCGAGAGAGGATCAGCGTCCCGGTATGCTGATTCAGGGCAAGGGTTTGAAGAAGCTCTCCCAACCCGAAGTTCTCGAGTTTTCCCTGCAAGGTCATAAAGCGCTTCCGGATTTCCGGTCTATTCTGTCAACCGTAGATAGCTCAGTCTTTCTAAGTCTACGCGATCATCGAGCCTGAAGCCAAATCACCCCGGACCGTTTGGACGCTACTATGGACCTGGGCTATATTAAAATTAACTGGGGTGGCATGTCTCTCGTTCGAGGTCGATCTTCGACTGCGGCAGAGAACGGCCGATAACTCTGAGCCTTTACGGCTGTGCGCCTCAGTTGATATTTCGGGTAACCAGCGGGCCAGCGTTTAACAAAATTTCAGCGGATCAAGTCTTCAGCTTATGACTTCAAACGAGAATCTAATGCTGATTCGGATGCTCAGGTATCAGGGTGAGCTGAGCAATTCGCAGCTCGAGAATGCGATGCGTCTTGCGGATCGCTATCCGAGCTACGGGCAATTTGTCGATGAGCTGCTCGCTCGCGGGATCATTTCGGAACACTGGGCTAATCGAGCTCGCCATTACTTGAAGCGCCGCAGCCGTTCGAATTGGTCAAAGCCCGAAGAACTCGGGAAGATCGATCGCTCGTTTGGACAGATCGCGCTCGCCAAGGGTTGGGTCGCCGTGGCCGAGCTCGAGCTCGCGCTGCTTGAGCAAGAGCGACTTCGTCGCCGAAACCTCTATTTTCGTATCGGCGAAGTTCTGCTCAAGAACCGCAAGCTGAACCTCAATCAGGTTCGAGACATACTTCGGGAGCAGGGACTCAACAATTTCCACTGTTTGAAGTGCGATCTCGTGATCAAAGAGTCGGAAGAGAAGAAGTGCCCCTCCTGCGGGGAAGTGCTGGTGGAAGCGGAGTTTTTGGACATTGTTCATGCCGATTTGATCAGCTCATGAGGGGGTAATTGAATGTCTATGTCGGGTCCGCTTTCGGAACGGCGCAAAGGAGAAGAACTCTTGCGTCGGAAGGTCCTCACGGAGTCGCAATTGCACACCGTTATTGAGTACCAGAATGCAATCGGGGGGACACTCGAGGAGGTCGTGGTCAAGCTCGGCTTTGCGTCAAAGTCTGACCTCGACTCAGTACTCGACGCCTTTCTCGAAGAGTCCCTGCTCCAGAGCCCAGCGACGCCTCCCCCCGCCGCGGATACGACTGGTCTCCACGACTCTCTCTATCTCAATACTGGAGCTGATGAAACCGAGGCGCTGATATCCCTTATTCAGGACCCGGTAGTACAGGCTATGGCCCGGCTCCTTATCGATCGGGGAATCGTCCATCCCGGGGAGTGGCGGAGTTATCTGAGCCGGCTCCACGAAATCTCATAAGATCTCAGGGTCTCACAAGTTTTCAGGGTCTCGCATGATCAGGGTCTCGCAAGATTGTGGGCACGATCTGCTATTTTGCCGAACTCGGTTCTACCGTGATATCGTCCCCACGGCCGAATTCGTCAATGCCGTTGGGCCCGGCCGAGTAGTAGCCCGTCTCGTCCGGAAGCTCGAGGTAAGGGTTACCATAGAGGTCGAGAATCCGCCCGTCACGCAGCCGATCACCAAACCTCCCAGCCGCCCCCGCCCGCTCTACCCGCTCGCTCAGAAGCCGCTCGGTTGAGAAGTTGATACCATTGAGCACTTCGAGCTCTTCTTGGATCTTGAGCTTCTGGATCTCGGCGAGACTAGTTCCGAGCCAATAAGCGGCCACGATCAAAAGCGAGAGTAAGAGCGAACCGAGGATCGGATAGAGGGTTAACGATAGTCGGCGCGGATATCCGCTCGCGGCGGTCATCGCGTCGCGAAGCTCGAGCTCGGGGACCGGAGGCACTTCGAGGTGAGAGAAGTAAGCCTTCAGTTGACTCTGGTCCTCTGTGAGCTTCTCGACAAGCTCCGCACATTCGGGGCAACTATCGAGGTGAGATGACTCGCAGGCAACATTCGGGGATTGCGCGGGCGAAGGATCTTCTCCCGATAACCAATTCTCAAGAAACCATTCACATTCGCGACGGTCAAACATGGCTAGGCACCTCGCTTCGAAGGCAGTTCTCGGTCGAACCGAGTGGTACTTGTGATAGGCGCTGCTTCAGACTCTTCACCCTGCTCAGGATCATTCTTCTCGATTTGCTCCCGCAGCTTGAGGTGCGCTCTGAAGATTCGGTTTCGAATCGTACCCTCGGGCTCGCCGAGGGTTCGCGCGATTTGAGCCGGACTCAATCCGCTCCAATATTTGAGGATGAGTACGGTCCGGTAGAGATCCCCGACACCTGAGAGGGCCTTTTCGATCTCTGAGTTTTCAAAGCCACTGGAGGAGACTCCGAGAATTCCCGCGGCGTCCTGACCTTCGGGCTCGCCCAAATTCTGGTCGCTCGCCACGGATTGTGAGGACCCGCGCCAGCTCTGCGGCTGCGAGCCCGTTTCGCCTCCATGCTCCTCAACCCCTTCCTCGAGCCATTCGGCCCTTAAAGACTGCTCGGGTCGGGCCTCCTCGCGCCGGAAGTGGTCGATCACGGCGTTGCGAGCGATCTGGAGGAGCCAGGGTACGAACCGTTTGGGGTCGCGGAGCGCTTCTCGCTTGGCAAATGCCTTGAGAAATGTGTCTTGCGATAAGTCTTGAGCGACTTCGCGGTGTCGGACTCGCTGCCGAATTGTCAGAAAGACGAGCCCCCAGGTCTCGTGAACCAGCTGCTGGAAAGCGAGCTGATCTCCGGACAAGGCACGCTTCACAACTTCGAGCGAGAGCTTCACAACATTCCTTTCGGCTGTTCTTTGCGGGAGGACGGGCGGCGGGTCCAGGCGTTGCATCCCTCCGACTGTTTGACGCTTCGTCAAACCCCATTGTACCTTTCAATAAAAGGCAAGCTGCTGCGAGCTTCCGGCAGTCCGCCCCGATTTGGACAAGGAATTCCCATGACTCAGCACGATGACCCGCAGCATCCGCAGTTTGCGAATCCTGAGGACCCGGACAACGAGCCGACCGTGATCATCGAAGAGGACGAGGTTCGCGAGCAGCTCGACGGTCCCGCCTACACGGTTCGGCCTCGGGGCGAGGGCGAGGCCCCGCCCGAAGAGATCCATACCGCCGAGATTGAGGAGGTACTCGTCGTCCTCCCCGAGGAGACCGAGGAGTACACCGACGACTCTGAGGTATACGAGGCGGGTCAAGGGTTGCTCTCAGAAGTACCGGTTGAAGAGGCAACTCCGCTCGTAGCTCAGCCCCAATTCGCCCCGCCGCTCTTCGAAGCAGCGACCGAATCTCTCGAGACCGAGGCACGTACCGAAGAGATCTACTCAGAAGACATCGGGGAGAGCTCCGGCGCGATGCCGATTCAGTCGGTTGAGGACATTACCGCTTACCTCGAACAGGATTCGATCGAGCTCGACCACGCGCCCTACGATGACGGTTTCGACGACGAGGTCGAAAAGAAGAAATCTCCCCTCCTCAAGTACGTCGCTATCCTCCTGGTTCTCGGAGGGCTTGGATATGCAGGGGTCACGTTTGGTCCCACCTACTACGACAAATACTTCGGGCAGGATGAGAAGTCAGCGGTGGCGGCTTCCGAGAATTCGGGTGCCGATCCGGCTCCCGACCCGAGTGCCACGGTTGAGATCAATCAGATCCCCGACCCGGTAGACCCTGAGGGTGGAACCGATCCCGAAAACTCGTCACCGCCAGTGGTCGCCGAGACGGCAAACGAAAAGGCATTCCAAGAGTGGGTCAAGAAGTCGCTCAATCGTGATTTTGGAGTATGAAACAATGAAGCGCTCCCATTGGTTGATGACCCTGCTGGTTCTCACCGTCTTCGCTTCGGAGGCGACCGCCGGAATCATCTTTCTCAAGAACGGCTATATTCTCCAGGCACCTGTCGATGAGAAGTTCGATAGCCACGTGGTTCTCAAATACCCCTCCGGAAAAGTCACGGTAGAGAAACGCTTCATCAAGCACGTTGTCCTCGACCCCGGAGAAGAAGCGCTGCTCGAGCAGAGATCGACTCAAGACGATCCCGGGAGCGTTGAAGACGAGCGGCTGACGAGCAACGCTTCGATGCTGGAGCTTCCAAGTGACCTCGCCACGATTATCGAGCTCAACCGATCCAAGGTCTCGACGCTGAATCAGCCAGTCGAGAACCCCAACCCCAACGGGAATACCAATCCGGGGAATACAAATCCAGGAGACTCGAATCCGGGCACGGTAGAGTCCGTTCCTCAGCAATTCCCCAAGCCGAGCGAGGCGCAATTCTCGGGCTTTGCGCTGACCGCGACACTGCCTCCCAACTGGAAGCTCAAAGAGGAGTCCGGAGTCGCGACGCTTACCCCGGAAGATGAAGAACTCCCCCGAATCACGCTCGAAAAGGTTGAGCTCGAAGTGGAGCTTGACCGAGCGTTCGACCTGCTCGTCGCGACGCTCCGTGCGGACTATCCGGCCCTAGAAATCGGTGAAGAGACGCAGGGGACGGTCGCGGGGCAGCCGGCGAGAATTGTCTACGGTAAGGCGCCCGACCAAGAGCTGGGATTCACACAGTATCTGTTTGAGTTGAATTCACAGCTCTACATGATCGGAGTACGGCAACCCATGGCCAGTTCGTATGACCAGCGGATCGAGCAGCTGCTGACTTCGATTCAGACCAAGGAGTAACGGCTTCGACCGCTTGGGTGAGCGGTTTGGACGCGTAACTGAAGAAAAGGAGTCTCTTCAAAGGGGCTCCTTTTTTTGTGCCTCTTCTTCCAACAGAGTGAAGGCATCAGCGGTCGCACCACTCAGCGCGAAT
>CAYZYD010000235.1:0-6625 GCA_964482505.1 uncultured Planctomycetia bacterium
GACGCCTTTATCAAACTCATCAAAATGGTCGTCGTACCGTTGGTCTTTGCTTCTCTAGTCGTCGCGATTAGCAGTCTCGACGATACCCGCAGGATCGGCCGCATCGGGGTAAAAACCCTGGCATTTTACATCGTAAGCACCGCGGTGGCCATTACCCTTGGCCTCCTGCTGGCCAACACGTTCCCCGTGGGCTCCGGGCTGGATCCCGAGGCGCATGCCCAACTGATGGCCAGCTCCGAAGCGGCTGCGAAAGCGACCCGGCTTGCTGCTCTTCGAGCAGCTCTTCGTAGATGATCTTCTCATGGAGCGCGTGCTGATCGATAAAGCGCACCCCGTCGGTCTCCTCGAGCAGCAAATAACGAGAGCCGACTTGCCAGTAGCGCGTCTCGAGACGGCCGAGATTGAGGGCGCTCGCGGGCGCGGCGCGATAGGAACTCGGTCCCTCGCGAACCACTTCTTGCCCTGGACTTCCCTCGGGGGCCAAAGCGGGGTCGACCGCGGAACTCTCAAACGCGGGGGTTGACCCCGAGGTGCCAGTCCCCGAGGTGCCAGTCCCCGAGTTGCCAGCACCGGAGGTGCCAGTCCCCGAGTTGCCAGCACCGGGGGTGCTAGTATCCGAATTGCCAGCACCGATTCGACGCGCTGACGGATCGACCGAAGTCGGACCCTCGGCGGCGCGGCCGATCGTGCGTTCCGCGTCCCACCGGGTGTCGGGTAATCTCGTCGGCACCGACCCAGCCGCCTCGAGCCGCGACTTGACCGCGCGGTGTACGAGCGAGAACAGCGCGCGCGAATCGCGAAAGCGGATTTCACGTTTCGTCGGATGCACATTGACGTCGAACTCGCGCGGGTCGATTTCGAGGTAGATCACGGCCACCGGGTAGCGCCCAGGGATTTGAAAACCGCGGTAGGCTTCGCGGAGCGCACTCAGCAGCGTGGTGTCTCGAATCGGTCTGCCGTTGAGAATCCAGTGAATCGCCTCGCTCGTGCGTCGGTAGAGATCCGGTGGACCGATCCAGCCGTGCACCGACGGGTGCGATCCCGATTCGGGTCCCACTTCGAGCAGCTGCCCGCGCACGCGCGCCCCGAGAACTTCAACGATTCGGTCGTGCTCGTTCTGTCCTGACTCCCACTCAAACGCGGTGCGCCCCCCCGAAACTAAGCTCAGCCCGACGCTCGGTTCCGAAAGACCGATCTCCGCCAAGACCGTCTTGATTCGGAGAAACTCCGCTCGCTCCGACTTGAGAAACTTCTTGCGAGCTGGAATCGCATCGAACAGCCCCTGCGCGGTGATGCGCGTCCCGCGCGCGCGCGCTTGGGGCGGCAGCCATTCGAGGCGCCCCTGATGGGAGACGAGCCGGGCGCCGACTGACTCTTCCTCGCAACGGCTGAAGATCTCGAGCCGGCAAACGCTCGCGATGCTCGCGAGCGCCTCACCCCGAAAACCCAACGTCGCGACCGTAAAGAGGTCGTTTTGGCTCCGCAACTTGGAGGTCGCGTGGCTGAGCACGGCGAGCTCGAGATCGTCGGGGTGAATCCCGACCCCGTCGTCGGCGACGCTGATCGATCGTCGGCCGCCGTCCTCGATTTCCACCCGGATCCGCTGGGCCCCCGCGTCGATCGCATTCTCGACGAGTTCCTTGACGACCGAAGCCGGTCGTTCGATCACTTCGCCGGCCGCGATCTGATTGACGAGCTCGGCCGGGAGCGCCGCGATTCGCGGCGCCTTTCCCAAGGTCTTCGAGCGTACGGCTCCGGAACTTTCCCCGCGCCGATTAACCATGGGCGGCCATCGCTCCTTCGAGAGTGTTCTCGAGCAGCATCGCAACCGTCATCGGACCCACCCCTCCCGGCACCGGCGTGATATGTGAAGCTCGCTCGGCCGCGGCTTCGTATTCGACGTCGCCGACGATACTGCCGTCCTCGAGACGGTTGATTCCGACGTCGATCACGACCGCCCCCGGTTTGATCCAATCGCCCTGAATCATCTGGGGACGCCCGACGGCCGCCACCACGATATCAGCGGCTCGGACCTTCTCGTCGAGAGCCGTCGTTCGTGAATGGGCGATCGTCACCGTCGCGTTCTTTTGAAGGAGCAGATGGGCGACGGGCTTCCCGACGATGTTAGAGCGACCAACCACGATCGCATCTTTGCCGCTGAGCTCGATCCCGGTCCGTTCGAGCAGAACAATCACGCCCTTGGGCGTGCACGGGACAAAGCTCGGCTGACCGACCGCGAGGAGGCCAGCGCTCATCGGGTGAAAACCGTCGGCGTCCTTTTCAGGTCGGATGCGGCGGAGGAGTTCGTCGGCCGAGAGTTGATCGGGAAGCGGGAGTTGTAACAGGATCCCGTGAACCTTGGGATCTTCGTTGAGCTCATCGATCAGCGACTCGAGCTCGGCTTGGGTTGCCGTATCCGGCAGCGCGTGATGGAAACTCGTGATGCCCGCCTTCTTGCAGGCGATCTCCTTGTTGCGGACGTAGACCTCCGAGGCGGGGTTCTCCCCGACCAAGATCACCGCGAGCCCGGGAGCCACGCCCTCCTCCTGGAAGAACCGAGCGACGCGCTCTTTGATCTGAGCTCGACATTCGAGTGCGATCTTCTTGCCATCAAGAATCTGAGCAACCACTGGTATCGCCTTTCGCGTCTGGTTCTGAGTCGGAATCGCGCCGGTAATGTCCGCTCCGCCCGCCGCGCTTTTCGATGAGTCGGATCGGGCCAATCTCCATCGCGCGATCGACGGCCTTACACATATCGTAGACCGTGAGGAGCGCGACTGAAGCCGCGACGAGCGCCTCCATCTCCACTCCCGTTTTGGCGGTGACGCGACTCGTCGTTGTCACGCGCAATCGTTCGGGGGGCTCGAAGGACCATTCGATCTCGGTGCCCTCGAGGGGAAGCCCGTGGCAGAGCGGGATGATCCGCGAAGTCTCCTTCGCAGCCTGGATCGCCGCGAGTTGCGCCACTTGGAGGACGTCACCTTTATCAAATCCGCGGTCCGAGATGCGTTTGAGAGTGGCCGGGAGCATCCGGATTTCACCCTCAGCGCGGGCGAGTCGAGAGGTCGGCTCCTTGGCGCTGACGTCGACCATATGGGGCCGACCCGCGTTATCGAGATGCGTGAACTTATCTGAGGCGCTCATAGAGTCCGCTTCTACTCAACAGCTCCCGTGAGTGGCCTCAAACTAAAGGCTGCGGTCGAGAACGAACTCCGAGAGTTCCACCAGCGTATTACGAATAGGGTTGGATTCAAAGCGTTCGAGCGAACGGACCGCGGAACGAATATAGCTGCGGGCGGTCTCGTGCACCGACGGCAAAACTTGCTGATCTTCGAGCATGCGGTAGACGCGGGTCTGAGTACCGAGTTCATTCGGATGCTCGAGTAGCCAGAGAAACTCTTGGAGTTTGCCTCCGTCGAGAGATTCGCGCAGACGGATAAGCGGGAGGGTGAGCTTGCCGTTACGGAGGTCGGTCCCGAGCGATTTCCCCACGACCTGCTCTTCCCCGACCAGATCGAGAGCGTCGTCGGCGATTTGAAAGGCCATCCCGACGTCGAGGCCAAATGACTCCAAGCTGTCGCAGACATCCTCGGACGCCCCCGCGAGCAGAGCTCCGCACCGACACGCCATGCCGTAGAGAACCGCCGTCTTCTTGCGGATAATCTCGTTGTAGCGAGCTTCGGTGAGATCGAGGCGAAACGCGCTTCCGATCTGCAGGAGCTCACCCTCGCAGATCGTGTGGGTGCAGTCGGCGAGCAACTTCGAAACACCGTCAATCTCGGTCGAGAGACTGAAGCCGCGCGAGTAAATAAAGTCGCCGAGCAATACTGCGACGCGCTCGCCCCAGCGTTGATTCACCGTTTCGACCCGACGACGAAGTCGAGCGTCGTCGAGAATATCATCGTGGACCAAGGTCGCCGTGTGGATGAGCTCTACGATCGCGGCGCACTTGATAAACTCTTGAGGAAGCGGAGCGTCGTTCGGAACCTCAGTGAGTATCCGCGCCGCCAGAAAGAGATAGGCCGGGCGAATCTGCTTTCCGCGATACTGCGCGATGTGCTTGAGGAGATCGTTGACAAAGCCCTCGTCGCTCGCGAACTCGTCGTAAAGAAACTGATTGAGCGCCCGCATATCGGCATGGATGGGCTCGTAAATCCGAGTGAGGTCGGTCGGGTAACTATCGAGAGCTTGCCTAAGGTCACCGCTCATCGTCTAGAGGTCCCCGATCGCCGCGAGTTCACGCCCGAACGCGGAGCTCACTCCTTCGTGGTAGATCCGACCCCGATAGGCATTCAAGCCGAGACCGTCGAGCGGGTCGCGCCGTACGAACTCATCGAGCCCGCCCGCCGCGAGTCGTTTGAGGTAGGGCAGGGTGGCATTGGTCAGGGCGAAGGTCGAGGTTCGGGCGACGGCGCCGGGCATATTAGCCACGCAGTAATGGATCACCCCATCGACCTCGTAGGTCGGTTCGGCGTGAGTCGTCGGGCGGCAGGTCTCGACGCAACCGCCCTGGTCGACCGCGACATCAACGATGACCGAACCGGGCTGCATCTCCTTGAGATACTCGCGCGGGATCAGCCGGGGGGCGCGCGCTCCGGTGAGGAGCACCGCCCCGATGACGAGATCTGTTTCGGGCAGCGCGCTCTTGATCGAAAAAGGGTTGGAAAACTGCGTGGTGACATTGGCAGGCATGACGTCGTCGAGGTAGCGCAATCGATCGAGGTCGATATCGAAGATCTGAACTTGCGCCCCGAGTCCGGCGGCCATCTTAGCGGCGTTGGCCCCGACCACCCCCCCACCGAGGATCATCACGCGGGCGGGTTCGACGCCGGGCACGCCCGAAAGCAAGACTCCGCGCCCATTGTGCTGCTTCTGAATGTGCTGGGCCCCCGCGAGGACGGACATTCGACCTGCCACTTCACTCATCGGGGTCAGCAGGGGGAGTTGGCCGTGCCGATCTTCGATCGTCTCGTAGGCGATACAGGCGGCGCCCGATTTGAGCATGGCGTCGGTCAACGACTCAGAAGCTGCGAAGTGGAAGTAGGTAAAGACGGTATGGTTCTCACCGATCAGCTCATACTCAGCTGGCAGTGGTTCCTTGACTTTGACGATGATTTGCGATTCGGCGAAGAGGGCCTCGGCGTCGGGTAGGATTTTGGCCCCAGCGTCGGCGAACTCCTCGTTGGTGATGCCGCTGCCAAGCCCCGCGTCGTTTTCGACGTAAACAGTATGGCCGTCGCGCACAAGTTCGTGCACGCCGGAAGGGACGATAGCGACTCGATTTTCTTGAGCTTTGATCTCGCGGGGTACTCCGATACGCTGGGTCACCGTCCTTGAGGGGCTGGCCGTGGGCATGGCTGAATACTTTCTAAAGAGGCATCGCGCTGGGGAAGAGCGGAGTGTAGCCCTGTTCTGGGAGACCCGCAAGATCGAGGGGTCCTCCTGACTTGCGACACATGAGTCGAGTGCCCAGCCCACCTCGCAACCGGCAGAACGCCCGGCCAGCCGTCCGCGCAATTGCGGGCGTGTCCGCGGGTGCTCGGCCCATCAGTCTCGCGACCTCAGCTTGACAACACCCCGTCGTCGGACGGCTCACTACTTTGTTCGCTGATCTTCGGCCTCTCGACCACGATTCGCAGCGCGCTGAGTGACCCGATCCTTCGAAGTCCATCTCTCAAGTGCTTTCGAATTGGCGGGTGAGACTTGGGCGACTCGAGCACCTCCGGCGTGCGGCATGTGCGGCAAACGCTGGCGGTGGTTCTCGCGCCGAGATATCGTCGGCCTCGACCCAAGTGACATTTCAGGCGGGCTGCACACTTTGATTCGGGTCGCCAGCAGACGGATCGTCGGACGCCCGTCTAACCGTCACCGGTGAAATCGTCGTCCGAGAAATCGTTGTAGGTCCTGGAGAAAGCGCCGACTTGTCCGATTCCACCGACAGCCCGAGACGCGTGGGCACCGCAGTTTACGGAGGAACTTTTGATCCGATCCACGAAGGCCACCTCCGTCTCGCCCGCCAAGTCTACGCGGAAATCTTAGTGCGGGTTGTACGCTTCGTGGTCGCCGCCGATCCACCGCACAAATCTGCCCAAATCGGCGCTTCAGCGGATCACCGGTTTCGGATGGTCGAAATCGCGGTTTCAAACGAGCCCCACTTTTTGGCGGACAGTCGCGAACTCGCTCGAACCGGACCCTCGTATACGGTCGATACCCTCGAAGAGCTCGATCGAGAAGTTGCGGCGGAACCTCTCCATTTCCTCATCGGTGCGGACAACTTGGTCGACTTCCCCCGTTGGAAGAACGCCGCTCGAATCCTCGAACTCGCCACCCTCGTCGTATTCCCGCGACCTGAAATCGACGCCGACCCCGCCTCACTCGCCAGCCTCGGTGACCCCCCGAATCCTCCCAACATCCTCCCCGCCCTCGAGCTCCCCCACGCCTCGAGCGAAATTCGCCAAAGAATCAAACGCGGCCAATCACTCGAGAACCTAGTCCCCAAAGAAGTCGAGCACTACATCACCGAGCACCAACCCTACACCTGCTCCTGAGCCCGCTCGATCGCTCGGGAGGCTGTTCAACATTCAATCTCGGGCCATCCCCAAACCCCGCGACAGGCGGCGCGGCC
>CAYZYD010000236.1:0-6607 GCA_964482505.1 uncultured Planctomycetia bacterium
GACTGCACCCCAACGAGCAGGGGCGTTTGGGCTGCGATGGCTCCTGGGTTTTGGTTTGCGAGGTTCGAAGTGGTTGGGGTGCTCGGTTGCGCGAGGGACCGTAAATACACAGCGTCGCTTTCATCGCGGGGGAGTTTGTGCGGAAATGGAGGTGCTTTGTTGCAGACTTTCTTGCGCTTTCCTGGACGGAGCCGCTGTGCCTCTTTTGATTCCCGCTCTTCTGTCTCGACTCCTTCTTTCAATTCTGTTCGGTCTTTCCATGCTCGGCATGGGATGGTCGCAACTGGGGCCCGTCGAGGGGATCGAGAAAAATCGACCCGAGCGTCACTTGCTCAAGAACGCCACGGTCTTTGTCTCGTCAAATGATCGGCGAGAGCGACTCGATATCCTGATCGAGGGCACAAGGATCGCCCGGGTGGGGACTGACCTGGTCGATCCAAAAGCGCAAGTGCACGATCTGAGCGGGAAGGTTATTACGGCGAGCTTCATCGACCTCGGAGTGAGGACTGAGATCGAAACTCCCGCAGATCGGGATGGGCGATACTGGAATCCCAAGGTATCGCCCGAACTCGAAATCGGAGTCGGTTTCCGTCTCGACGACGAGCTGTCGAAGAAATATCGCGAGAGCGGCTTCGGGACTCTCGTCGCCACGCCGAAGTCGGGCATCGTCGTCGGGACCGGTTGTGTGATCGCTCCTCACGACGATCAGGCTTCACCCCAAGTTCTCGTCGAGCGTGCCGTGATGGCTGGGGGCCTCGAGTTTTCGGGGTGGGGTTCGCGAACTTACCCGGGCTCACTGATGGGTGCGATCGCCCTCTTGCGCCAAGCTCTGAGCGACGCTGCCTGGTACGAGCGCAATACACGGCGTGCGCTCGTTCAGGATTCGATCTCCTACAACCGATCGCTCGCAACACTCGGAAGCTGGCTCGCCGGCGCGCGACCTTTTGCGCTTCGGAGCCGCAGTGTTCACGAACTCCTCGCCCTCCTCGAGATCGCGGAGAGGTACCGTCTCAGCGGTTGGTTTGTGGGAAGTGGCGAAGAGTATCAGTGGCTCGCTGAAATCGCCGCGTTCTCGCCGCGACTCGTCCTCCCTCTCGACTTCCCCAAGCCGCCCGATCTATCGGAACCGTACGCTCAGGATTCGGTCAGCCTCCGGGTGCTCGAAGTGTGGGCTCGAGCTCCCGAAAACGCCGCTCGTCTGCACCGCCAAAACATCGAGTTCGCCTTCACGGCGGAAGGGCTCAAAGATCTCGACCAGTTTCGGGCTCGAGTCAGGGAGGCGATCGAGCGCGGCCTCCCCGAGCGCGCGGCGCTCGCAGCCCTCACCGAAATTCCGGCGCGTTTCCTAGGCCTCGAAGCCCATCTCGGCCGGATCGATCCCGGAAAGATCGCTTCGCTCGCGGTGTTTACGGGAGAGCCTTTCTCCGAAAAGTCTGTAGTTGAAGAAGTCTGGGTGCTCGGGCGACGTCACCCGGGCGAGCTCAATCCGCCCGCTCCGATCACGGGCACTTGGCTCTTCTCTCTTCGAATTCCGGGCCAGATTCGAACTCCCCTCGAAGTCGAGGTGAGCGGCTCCCCCAAACGGCCTCGAGGTAATGTCCTCAATAACGATCGGGTCGAGGCCAAGAAACTCAAGGTCGATGGCGCTGAAGTCACGGTTGTCCTCGATGGCCCTCTGCGAGGAGAGAGCGATGGACTCTCGGTCCTTTACGGACGCTGGTCGCAGGACGAATCCTCAGAAATGATCGGTGGGGTCGGTACGCTGCCCGACGGTACTCCGTTTCGGTTCGACGCGACCCGCGTCAGCCAACTTCCGAGCGACGAAGCGGACGAGGAGGAAACGGCTGACGATCTATGGGCGGGCAGTATCGACGAGGCCCTCCCGCGTCCCCTCGGAGCGCGAGGTCAGATTGAGCCTCCCTTTTCACCCGAGCAGCTCGTGGTTCGGTCGGCGACAATTTGGACTTCGGGGCCGGCCGGCAACCTCGAAGAGGCCGATCTCTATATCGAAGGGGGTCGGGTTCGCGCGGTCGGTCCCGATCTCGAGGTACCCTCGGGCACCTTTGAGATCGACGGTCGGGGTAAGCATGTGACGCCGGGCCTTATAGACGCCCACTCGCACACCGCAATCATCGGGGGCGTCAACGAAGGAACCCAAGCCGTAACTTCTGAAGTTCGCATCCAAGATGTGATCTGGGCCGACGACATCAATATCTACCGACAACTCGCCGGGGGTCTTACTTGCGCTCATCTCCTCCACGGCTCGGCCAATCCGATCGGCGGTCAAGCGGCGACAGTTAAATGGCGCTGGGGCCGCTACGGCGAAGATCTGCTCGTGCCCGATGCGAAACCGACGATCAAGTTCGCCCTCGGCGAAAACGTCAAGCAGTCTAACTGGGGAGATCGATACACCACTCGCTATCCTCAAACGCGGATGGGGGTCGAGCAGATCATGCGCGACTCGTTTCGAAGAGCGCGTCGCTATGACGAAGCTTGGAAAGCGTTCACGGCGGGGAGCGGAGCCGAACCACGTCGTGACTTTGAGCTCGACGCGCTCGCGGAGATCCTGCGGGGAGACCGCTGGATCCACTGCCACTCCTATCGCCAAGACGAAATCTTGATGCTCGTGCGACTCTGCGAAGATTTCGGTTTTCGGATGGGTACTTTTCAGCATATCCTCGAAGGCTACAAGGTCGCTCCCGAACTTGCCGCGCACGGCGCCCACGGTTCGAGTTTTAGCGATTGGTGGGCTTACAAGTTCGAAGTCTACGACGCGATCCCCTACAACGGCGCCCTGCTCCACCGAGCCGGCGTGGTCGTTTCATTCAACTCAGACTCTAATGAGCTCGCGCGTCGGATGAACCTCGAAGCCGCTAAGGCGGTGAAGTACGGCGGCGTGCCCGAAGCCGAAGCACTTCAATTCGTCACCCTGAATCCCGCCAAGCAGCTCGGCGTTGACCACCGGATCGGCTCCCTGGAGGTCGGTAAGGATGGCGACTTCGTCATCTGGAGCGGCTCACCACTATCCTCTCTGTCGAGGTGTGAAGAGACCTGGATCGAAGGGGCTCGATACTACGATCTCGCGTCAGAACGTGAGTTTGAGCAGCGAGACCAAGCCCGCAAAGCGACGCTCGTTCAAAAGGCTCTCCGCCTCAAGAACGCAAAGAGGGGCCGGCAATCGGGCTCTTCGAAGACCACCCCCGGCATTCCGGGACGAGGAGGATACCAATGCTGTCCCGCACTCTAAGCGCCCTTGCGATCGGGCTGGTCGGCTTGATCGGGCCGTCGGTCTCGGCCGCTGACCAATTGCCAGGGGTCCCAGAACCCAAGCCGGTCGTCTTGACCGGAGCGACGATTCACACGGTCTCGGGAGCGACGATCGAGCGAGGCTACCTACGGTTTGACGATGGTCGCATCCAAGCCGTTGGTTCGGGGCAGCCGACCCTGACGGGCAAAGAAAAGGTCATTGACATGCCCGGCAAGCATATCTGCCCCGCCTTCATCGCTTGCAGCACCCAACTCGGTCTTGTCGAAATCGGCGCGGTTCGGGCAACGCGAGACCAGAGTGAAGTCGGATCTCTCAACCCCAACGTTCGAGCCGAAGTCTCCGTGAATCCCGACTCGGAGTTGATCCCGGTCGCGCGTGCGGGTGGCGTCGGATACGCCCTCTCAGAACCGACTGGGGGCATACTCTCCGGAACTTCGGCGCTGCTTCGACTCGACGGTTGGACTTGGGAGGAACTCTCGGTCGTCAGCCCCGCCGCTCTCCACATTCGTTGGCCCGGGATGAACCCGGGCCGCGACCCGGAGCGCCCTAAGCGCCGGCTCAAACGTCGCAATGAAAGCCTAGCCGAACTCGACCTCTTTTTTCGCGAAGCCCAGGCTTACTGGAAGGCGCGGACTCTTGAGCCGCAAAATGATAGTGAGACCGATCTCCGCTACGAGTCGCTGCGACCGTTCTTGTCGGCAGAACGCCCCGTCTTTCTGCACGCAAACGACCGGCGCTCGATACGAGCCGCTCTCGATTGGGCCTCGATCTACGACCTTCGAGTCGTCGTGGTCGGTGGCTACGAGAGCGTGTTACTCGCCGAGGAACTCAAAGAGCGCGGCGTTTCGGTTATCTACGGTCCAGTCCACCAACTCCCCCGAGCGCGCGACCATGCTCCCGCGACCCCGTTCGAAGGACCCGCTCGGCTCGATCGAGCGGGTGTTTCGTTTGCTATGGCCAATTTTAAATCGGACAACGCCCGCAATCTTCCGCACAACGCCGCGACCGCGGCCGCTTTCGGACTTCCCCGCGAGAAGGCTCTCCGCGCAATAACGCTTTCCGCAGCGGAGATCCTCGGGGTCGAGCGAGAGCTCGGATCGATCGAGGTAGGTAAACAGGCGAGTCTCCTCGTCCTCGATGGCGACCCCCTCGAGGTGATCTCAAACGTTGAGTTTATGTGGCTCGAAGGGCTGAAGATCGATCTCTCAAGCCGACATACCCAACTTTATGACAAGTACCGACGAAGACTCGAGAGGCGCTGAATTCTTTGGAACCGGTGATCCGCTGCGAAGGCCTGGTCAAGAACTACGGCCGAACTCGAGTATTGAATCTCGATCAGCTCGCAGTCCCGCCCGGAGTCTGCGGTCTGCTCGGTCCCAATGGAGCGGGCAAGAGTACGCTGATTAGTATCTTGCTCGGGCAAACTCCCCCGAGCACCGGGCGGGTCGAGGTCCTCGGGCTCGAGCTCAATCAAAGCCTCCACGAGATTCGTCGTCGAGTCGGTTACATGCCCGAAAACGACTGCTTGATCCCGGGCCTTACCGGCACCGGCTACGTCTACTACTGCGGTCGTCTCAGTGGGCTGAGCCATTCGCAATCGATGCAGCGAGCTCACGAAGTTCTCGATTACGTCGGACTCGAGGAAGCGCGCTACCGTAAGGCGGAGCAGTACTCGACCGGAATGAAGCAGCGTCTCAAACTGGCCCAGGCGATTGTGCACGACCCCGACCTCGTCTTTCTCGACGAACCGACCAACGGCCTCGATCCAAAGGGGCGCGAACTGATGCTGCGCCTCGTCGAAGAGATCGGGGCGACGGGAATCAGCGTTCTCATCAGTAGCCATCTTCTTCCCGACGTCGAACGCGTTTCCGAGCACCTCCTCATCCTCGGCCGCGGTGAACTCCTCGAGGCGGGTCCCCTCCAAGAGCTCAAGTCTCCCGATCCCTACGAATACTCGGTGCAAATCTCGTCGATCGAAGCCGGCTCGGAACATTCCGCTCGGGGCGCCTTCTTCGAGGAACTCGGTCGATTCGAGCTCGAGCCGCAGACCGAAGGCGCGACCCTCCAGATTCGTATTCGAGAAGATCAAACCTCGAAAGTTCTCTTCGAAGCAGCCCAGCGGGCTCGGGTGCGCATCATCGAACTCAAGCTTCGGGAGAGCACCCTCAACGAAGCCTTCCTCGAAGCGATCGGAAGAGGAACCGCATGACGTTGCTCGAATCGCGGAGCTACCGGCGTTTGTCTGACACTCGAGGTTCGACACGCCTGAGCTGGACCCTGATTACCAGGAGGGGAATCCGGATCGCGTTCCAAGGCACGTTTATCAAGCTCTTGTGTTTCAGTGCGGTGACCACGGCAGCTGTGGTCATTATCACGATCTATCTCATCGAACAGCTCGTGGCGGCCGCGGGCGGGGAGAGCGTCGTCGTCGCGGCCTCGAGATTTCTCCCGCTGACACTCGTCGGATCGTCTCCGGCCAGCCTCGACAGTCTCCGCGAACCCATTTTGCGGACCCTCTTCGCCACGACGATGCCTCACCAACTCACTTGGATTGCCATAATGGGATTCCGTCTCGTTCCCGTATTGATGAGTCGAGACCTCGAAGTGCGAGCCCATGCGATCTACTTCTCTCGCCCGGTCTTCCCGGCTACCTACTGGTTGGGGAAAGTGTTGATTCCGACTCTCTACTTTATGATCCCCACGATGCTTGCGAACTGGTCCGCGTAGAACAGCTCTTCCTTGCTCACTACGCCGATTCCTCACTCTTCCCCTATTTCGCTGTTTGCAAGTCTGACGCTCCTGGGGATCGGCATCTCATTTGTCTCTGCAATCGTCCTCACCTCGCTGTCCTCGCTGACTTCGGATTCTCGACTCGTCACTTTTGGCTGGTTAGCGATCTGCTTCATTCCGATCGTGGCTCAGCAAGTGATCCACGAAATCGTTAGCGGTCTCGGAGAGTTCGGTATGTGCATCTCTCCTCGCGACTGCTACACCTACATCGTCCACTTCGTCCTCGATGTTCCCGCGGCCTGGGAAGCGGCTGGGCTCAAGATTGAAAATGGACTCGGCCGGTTCCAGAGTCGCGTCGAGGTGCAATATCCACTCATGACTTTGGGAGGGGTGGCGCTCGTCGCCGCCACCCATGGCCTCTTTCGATCTGTCACTTTCAGCCGAAGAGCGAGCAATCAAATCGGATGAATGCTTCAGAGGAACCGGTGATCAAACTCGATCATCTCTCCAAGTGGTACGGAGAGGTGATCGGTCTCAACAATGTATCGATTCGCCTCGAGCCGGGATTTACCGGCCTGATCGGTCCCAATGGCGCGGGGAAGAGCACGC
>CAYZYD010000237.1:0-6559 GCA_964482505.1 uncultured Planctomycetia bacterium
CCCCATGCCGATCACCACCTCGGGAACGCCGAAGAGCCGGGCCCGGCCGACCGCAACTCGCGATGGCGGCTCGGGCTACACCGTAGGAACCTATTTCCGAAGTTCGCTAGCTCCCGTTATCTGTCAGTCGTTTGAGTTCGGCGGATACCAGGGGGACCAGCGAGGGCTCGCGGCGCTTTACTTGATCGGTCTGTCGGCGACGCCGGTGGCTCTGCAGTTCTCACGAGGCGATTGTAATGCTGACGGTAATCTCAACATTGCGGACGCAGTCTTCATCCTCAACTCGCTTTTCGCGGGTGGCCCCGCGGGGGAGTGTACGAAGGCGTGCGACTCAAACGACGACGGCACCCTCAACATCGCCGACGCAGTCTTTGCGCTCAATTGGCTCTTCGTCCCCGGCTCACCCGAGCCGCCGACTCCCTTTGGTTGCGGACAAGATCCAACTCCCGACGCACTCGACTGTCTGCAGTTTGGCGGCTGCCCCTAAGCCCGCATTATTCACGAACCGCGTAGCGAGAGGTCGCAGGGCTCGTGAACAATGCGGGCTAGCAGCCCGCCCGAAAAGCTCATTCCGCGCTTGAGGCGGAGTTTCCTTCGCCCAGCCCCCCGGCGAACCCTCAAAGTATGACCGATTCGCCGGGGGCACTGGTCTTGAGGGGAAATGGGCTCGAAATCTCGGCCTCCCACATCGAAAGCAGTTTTTTCGGGCGGGCTGCTGCTAGATTTTGGATCCGCTCGAGACCAGCGTACTTTACCCGCTCCGGGGTGGGCGTATCGGCGATACGTCGGCCTGGGATTGGCGTAGCACAATCGGCGTTTGGGTCATAACTCGAACGTAACGAGAAGACGTCAGCGCGAAAAGACTCGTTCATGTTTGCGCGCACTTTGCCAGTTCTGCTTGGATCGGGTTGGATTCCGTTTTCAGGGGAAGATCCACCGCCTATACTCCCGCGTGGTTAGTGACAGTTCCCGCACGACGGTGACTTGAGCTGACCCGAGCCCAAGTCCGAGAAGTCTCTCGGCGACCGCCCGCCTCGACCCATGATAAGGGTAGCCAGGTCCAAGATTCCTCGCTGCCTTACGAAGACGGTAAGGCGTGCGCTTTTGGTTTACTGGCTGGCCCAACTCTATCAATCCTCACTTTCTGAATTCTGGTTCGAACTTCTGACCTCTCGGGTCATTCTCGCGAGCTTTGGGTTCCTGTTTGGAGCGCTGCTCACCGGTTGGTTCTTGCCGCGCTCTTTTGGCTGGCTTCCCCGCGACCGCGGTCGTGCCTTCACTCCGCGCCCTGAACTCGCCGAGGGTAAACCGACCGGGGCGGGAGCGGTTTTTATCCCGATTTTTGTCCTTACCGCGTTTCTGTTTGTCCCTTGGAATGCCGCGGTCCTGCAGGTGCTCGGTTGCACGCTGGTCGCACTGGCGGCGGGTTATCTCGACGACCGAGGTCGGGGTTGGGACGAGTACTCCAAGGCGGGTGTAGACCTTGTCTTGGCGGTACTGGTTGCACTCGCGCTCTCGCAGGGAGAAGCGGTGGTGATCTGGGTGCCATTCGTTTCCGACCCCATCACACTTTCCCCACTCGTCTACTTAACTATCGCCTCGCTACTCCTCTGGGTCTCGATAAACGCCACCAATTGCACGGACGGAGTCGACGGGTTGTCGGGGAGCTTACTCCTACTCGCATATTTTTACCTCGGCGCGCTTCTATACGCCGTGGTTGGGCATACTGAGATATCGGCCTATCTCGGCGTGCTGCACGATCCCGAGGCGGCGACCTGGGGAGTGCTGGCATTTTCAATCCTGGGGTCGCTCGCAGCTTATCTCTGGTATAACGCGCACCCGAGTCAGGTCCTGATGGGAGACTCGGGCTCGCGACCTCTAGGACTGCTACTCGGAGTCTTTGTGCTTGCCACTCACAACCCAGTTCTGATTTTGGTCGTCGCGGGCGTCGTCCTGATCAACGGAGGTACGGGGCTCGTCAAGGTTGCGCTCTTGCGCTTCTTTAATATCGGAATCTTCGGCCAAGTCAGATTCCCATTGCACGACCATTGTCGGGTTAAGCTCGGCTGGTCGAACACGCAAGTCTTGATGAGGTTTATGCTTCTACAGGCGATCTTGACACCGATCCTATTTGTGCTGTTGTTGAGGGTGCTGTGAGAAGTCCCTGACGTTACCGAGCGACTTTTGAAACGCGATCCAACGTTGGGTGAAAAGGGTCGTAGTGACACCTCAACACGCGAGAGCGTCAGCCTAAAAACGGGCCTCGCCGGTTTTTGGGTGATCTATCGATCGAAGACCTCGTCAGTAGCGTGTGACTTGTCCGCCGCGTCACCCAAATCCCTTCACACATTTACCCCACCGGCGATATCGATCCTTGGTTGAGGATCCTTGGGAGCCCCAACCGGGTCCCAGACCAGGCTACGTATTGGGGGCCTCACGGGGCCCTCAGACCAGGCCACTTATGGAAGCCCCGCTGGGGCCCCAGAGTAGATAACTGTGTCGTGAGATACAGTGTGAAAACACTGCGATAGGTCGAGCGCATCCTCCCCGAGAGCTCGGCGCCGGAATGGGAGTCGCCCTGCGCGCGTTCGGCCGCGCGCTCGCTGAGACTTCCGAAAGGAACTGTTGATGACCCGATTACGCTGGCTCGGCTCCGCACCCGGCCGAGGTATTCTCTGCTTGATCTTGTTGATACTCAGCCCCGCAGCCGCGTTCGCTGACGAGCTGTCCTCGGCTAAGAAGCAGCTTAAAATCGCGGTGGCCCGGGCCGACGAGAACGCGATCCGATCTGCCCTGGCCGACCTGGCTGGCCTCAAAGACCCTGAAGCGGTCTCGGCCTTCCTCGACTATGTTCCCTGGATGGATCCCGAAGATTATCTCGCCGAGATCACCGAGCTTTTTCGCTCGGTCGACGTGGAAAAACTCTCACCGATCGTCCTCGAATATCTCGACAGCAAGAAAGCCGATGCGATCGGTGCTTCGATCATATTCTTGATCGGATATGAGCTCAAAAAGCCCGAGACCGAAGCTTGGTTCCTCAAAGGGCTCGAGGCCAGGAGCTTGCTCGTGTTTCGTAACGCGCTCGACCCACTCGTCAAGCTCAAATCGAAGGCGGCGATTCCGGTGCTCATCGGGCAGATGGAGGAGTGCAAGCCCAAGTCGGTGCGCTTCGCTACGATTTGGGAGGGCCTCGTCGACCTAACCGGCCGCGACTTTGAGTTCGTCTCCGAGTGGAAAGACTTCTGGGAGATCAACAAGGCAACATTCGACCCCTCGAAACTTGATGAGAAGGGGAAGACAGGGATCAAGCTCAAGCGTCGAGGGAAGGACGAGTTACCCGAGTTCTTTGGGGTTGAAGTCAAGAGTCAGAACATTTCATTTATCATCGACTGCTCAGGTTCAATGGTTCTTTGGGACGAAGGTCCAGAAGGCGGTAGTAGCTACCGTCCCGAACGTCAGCGAATCCAACGGGTCAAGGATCAGCTCAGAGCCTCGATCGCAAGCCTCAAAAAACGCTCTCGATTCAACATTATTCGCTACAACGATCGAGCAGTCGCCTTTAATGATAAAGGACTTGTGCCCGCAGCTCGCGGTTGGAAGGGTCGAGCTGCGAAGTGGGTCAAGCGCCTCGGCGCCAATGGGCCAACCCATACTGATGACGCGATCAAAGAGGCTTTCAAGGACAAGCAGGTCGATACGATCGTGCTTTTGTCCGATGGCGCCCCGACCAAACAGGGGCAGGACTCGCGTCAAATGATGCGAGATATCCTTTCGTTCGTTAAAAAGAAGAACAAAATTCGAAACGTCAAGATCTTCACCTTTGGCTTCGACGGCCCGGGCAAAGCGCCCCCGGGTATGCGAGGCGGGGGTGGCGGCAGCTCGGCAGAGTTGGTCGCCTTCCTAAAGAGTTTGGCCGAAGAGAACGGTGGAACTTACACGTCGATCAAGTGAGTTAACGGTTGACTCGCGCGGGGTCCCCTCAGGGACGGGGGTGTCCTCGAAGGGACGCCTGACACGGTCAGCGTGGCCTGCGGGACGAAATCCAGAACCTGGTGGCACGAGCCCGCGCTCGGCCGCCAGGTTTTTTTTTGTCTCGGCCGTTCTCCTGCTATAGTGCGCGGCTTCTCAAAGCACCGTAGTCAGACCGGATAGACGCCATGTTCAAGAAAGTTCCGAGCCAGTTCGATTTCCCCGCGGCCGAGGCAGAAGTCCTCGAGTTTTGGGAGTCGAACCAGATCTATCAAAAGTCACTCGAGTTGCGGAGGGGGGCCGAGCCTTACGTATTTTTTGAGGGTCCTCCCACGGCTAACGGTCTTCCGCACCCAGGCCACTGTCTCACCCGAGCGATCAAGGATCTCTTCCCTCGCTACCGATCCATGTGCGGCTATTACTGTGAGCGCAAGGCTGGTTGGGATACGCACGGGTTGCCGGTCGAGGTGGAAGTATCGAAGGAGCTCGGTATCCATCGCAAAGAGGAAATCCTCGAGTACGGCATGGAGCCGTTCATCAAGAAGTGTCAGCAATCGGTGTTTCGCTACACGAGGGAATGGGAAGAGGTCACTCGTCGGCTCGGCTTTTGGGTCGACATGGACGATCCCTATGTCACCTACCATCAGAGTTACGTCGAGAGTGTCTGGTGGGCGCTCAAGAGGCTCTTCGAGGCGGGCCTTCTCTACCAGGGCTACCGCATCGTCTGGTGGTGGGCGCAGGGGGGGACTGCGCTCTCTTCACACGAAGTCGGCCAAGGTTATCGCGAGGTTGGCGACCCGAGCGTCTATGTGAAGCTACCTCTACTCGACGAATCCGCGAGTCTCCTCATCTGGACGACGACCCCCTGGACTCTTCCTTCCAATACTTTCGTTGCCGTCCATCCAGAGATTGAGTACGCCCGGGTCCGCGATTCCGCAGGTGGAGGAGAGACCTTCTACTGCGCGGCCGAACTGGTCGAGGCGATCGCCAATAAGGTGAAGCGTGAGCTTGAAGTCGAAGTGACTCTCACCGGAAGCGAACTGGTCGGGAAGCGTTACAAGCCACCCTTTGAGTTCTACTACCGGGAGCTCGGTCAAAAGCGAGCACCGCTCCGCCGCGGGGGGGATGAGTTCGTCGCATGGCGAGTGTTGGCCGGCGACTTCGTCACGACTGACTCGGGCACCGGTCTGGTCCACGAGGCGCCCGCCTTTGGGGAGATTGACTACGATCTGTTTCAACGTGAACAGACCCGTTTTGAAAATCCCGACGATCTTCCGCTGCTCTGTGCCGTCAACCCCGACGGAACGTTTGGGGACGACGTCGATTCCGAGCTTCAGGGTCTCTGGGTTAAAGAAGCGGACAAGCTCCTCACGCGTCGGCTCAAAGAGAGCGGCACCCTCTTCCATCAGGATCAGTACCTCCACGAGTATCCGTTCTGTTGGCGCGCTCCCGACGATCCGTTGATTCAATACCCGCGCCGGGGTTGGTTTATCCGTACCCGCGCCTTCGTCGAGTCGCTGCTCGCAAACAACCGCGAGATCCACTGGCTGCCTGAGCACATTCGAGACGGACGCTTCGGCAAGTTTCTCGAGAATAATGTCGATTGGAATCTCTCGCGCGAACGGTTTTGGGGGACCCCGCTCCCGATCTGGGTCTGTGACCAGACCGGTGAGTTCGAGGCGATTGCGTCTTATCAAGAGTTGCTGGCAAAGCCGGGCCTCGAAGGCACGGAGGTATGGGAGCGCGCCCAAGCTGAGGACCCCGAAATTTGTGAGGATCTCAAGGTTCACAAACCCTACATCGATGCTGTGACTTACCAGTCGCCGTTTCACTCGGGCGGGCGGATGCAGAGGGTGAGTGAGGTGATTGATTGCTGGTTTGATAGCGGGGCGATGCCCTTTGCCCAGTGGGGCTACCCGCACCAAAACCGTGAGAAGTTTGAGCAGCAATATCCGGCCGACTTCATCTCAGAGGCGCTTGACCAGACTCGCGGTTGGTTTAATTCGCTCCTTAGCATCGCGACGTTGCTCTTCGGGCCCGACGGAGCCGCGCGCGACGACATGCCCGAGGTCGCCGAATGGCCGCAACCCTACAAGAGCTGTCTCGTGCTTGGTCTCATCCTCGGTGAGGATGGCCAGAAGATGTCCAAGTCGCTTCGCAACTACAAAACCCCCGAGACGATCTTCGACACCACCGGAGCCGATGCGATGCGTTGGCTTTTCTTTTCGTCGAACCCGCCTTGGACGAGCATCCGATTCCAGGAGCAAGCGATCAAGGATGGGCAGCGTGAGTTTCTCATCCGGCTCTACAACTGCTATTCGTTCTTTGTCATCTACGCAAACATCGATGGTTGGACTCCGAACCGCCCGCACCGTGCTGCGCCGCCGCTCGACTCAGAAGGGTACGACGATCTCGATCGTTGGATCGACGGCGAGCTCCACGGCACCACCGAGCAGGTACGAGAGTCGCTCGACCGACTCGAGAGTTATCCCGCCGCGCGGGCCCTCAGCGATTTTGTTGACGCGCTCTCAAATTGGTACGTTCGGCGTTCGCGGAATCGTTTCTGGCAGAGCGGCATGAACGCTGACAA